>JBDNEZ010000405.1:0-9234 GCA_041690095.1 Anderseniella sp. | reverse complement strand
TCGCGACCGACACCCTGCCGCGTCTGAAGACCCTCCGGGCCCAGCTCGTCCATGCCGATATCAACGACGGCAACATGCTGGTTGATCCGGAAGACCCGGCGCGCGTCACCGGCATCATCGATTTTGGTGATATCATCCATGGCACTCTGGTCCAGGATGTCGCCACCATAGCGGCCGAGCGGCCGTTTGGCGACATGCCGGCGCTGGACGCCATCGTCGAGGTCGTGCGTGGCTACAACGCGGTCACAAAGCTGGAGCCGGAAGAGGCTGACATACTCTATGACGTGATTGTCGCCCGGTTGCTGCTGACACCCCTGATCAATGCCTGGCGAGCCGTCGAAACGCCGGACGAACCTGGCTACATGCATGCCGGGACCGGCGCTGTCTATCGCACCATAGACTCGCTGCAAAAGACGGGCAGGAGCGCGGCAACGGCCGCAATACGTATGGCCTGCAACCTGTCACCCAGGGGCGCGGCCGACGCAAACAGGTCCGCTGAAGATGCGCCTCAGCTGGACGATCTGATAGAGCGCCGAAGACGGGCGATGGGGTCGAAGCTCTATGTATTTTACGATCCGCCGCTGCATATCGTGCGCGGTGAAGGTGTATGGCTGAGCGATGCATCCGGGCGTCGCTTTCTTGACGCCTACAATAACGTCCCGCATGTAGGCCACTGCCATCCACAGGTTGTCGAGGCCATCACGCAACAAGTGCGCGTCCTCAACACCAACACGCGTTATCTCGGGACCCAGGTGCTCGATTACAGTGAGCGGCTGGGCGCGTCACTGCCCGGCGACCTGAAGGTTTGCGCGTTCGTCAATTCAGGCAGCGAGGCGAACGACATCGCCTGGCGCATGGCCAAGGCCTACACCGGCAATCGCGGCGGCCTGACCATGGAATACGCCTATCACGGCATCACCGATGCGATCGATGCCTTTTCACCTTCCGGCCACTACTCCAGCGACATCGCCCCGCATATGCGCACGCTGGTCTCACCCGATGATTATCGCGGGCCGCACCGGCGGGGTGAACCCGACCTGGCCATGCGTTATGCCGCCTACGCCGACGTGGCCATCGAGTCATTGCAGCAAGCAGGCATGGCCCCGGCCGCCTTCATGGTGGACTCGGCATTCCTGACCAACGGCATGCCGAACATACCAGACGGGTATCTGAAGGCGGTGTTCGCGAAAGTCCACGCGGCCGGAGGACTGTGCATCGCTGATGAAGTGCAATCCGGTTTCGGCCGACTGGGTGCGCATATGTGGGGCCACCGGCATCACTGCGTGACTCCGGACATCGTCACCATCGGCAAACCCGCCGGCAACGGACATCCGTTGGGCGTCGTGATCACCAGGCCGGAGATCATGGAGGCATTTCTGCGCGAAGCCGCCTTCTTCTCAACCTTCGGTGGCAACAATGTATCGTGCGCTGCAGGGCTGGCCGTACTTGACGTGATCGAGCGCGAGAGGCTGATCGAAAACGCTGGCGAGACCGGCGCCTTCCTGAAGCAGGGACTTTGCGCGCTGATGGACCGGCATAACGTAATCGGCGATGTACGCGGCGCCGGACTGAGCGTCTGCATCGAACTCGTGCGCGACCGTGACAGCCTGCAACCAGCCAGGGCCGAGACCGATCGCATCCTCAACCTGATGCGAGATGAGGGCGTGCTGGTCGGCAATGAGGGTCTTCACGGCAACATCGTGAAGATCCGCCCGCCCATGGTTTTTCACACAGACCATGCCGGGATGGTGGTCAATGCCCTCGACCGGGCGCTCTCGCGATTGTAACGATCCAGAACTGATTATCCCCTGGCCTCGGTTTTTCCTGAAATCGACCTGCGCCAATGCTGCGCTCCGTGTTGCGACCTGGCTCCATCAAATGAGTCAATAACCGGGGCCATTGGTATTATCCCTCAATAATTTTTTGCGCTATTTGCCTGTTTCCGAAACAGGAAGTGACGCTCTGGCACTGCGTCCGAGGTGACGTTCTCGCCAAATGACAATCAGCCCGCCAATCACTATCAAAAGCGCACCTGGCAACAGGTCCCTTATGGGGGCCTCACCAAAGAACAGCCAACCAAAAAAGAACGCGAAAGGAATGCCGAAATAACTGAAAGGGGCAAGATTGCTCTGTTCTGTCATTCTGTAGGAGATCACCAGACACAGGACCGCAGTTCCTCCAACGCCGCCCATGGTGACGATCCAGATGAAGTCAGACAGGCTGTGAATGGGCGAAAAACCACCCAGCAGAAAAGCCAGCAGAACCGATCCGATGACCGCGAATGCGGTAGAGTAGAGGTTAACCAGCGCACTTGGCACATCGTCGTCCACAAGTCTCGCGGTCACCCCGGTGAGAGCATAAAGAACGGCCGCGCCGACTGGCAGCAGAGCATCCCATGTGAAGCTGTCCGTGCCCAGCCCCATCACCATCATAACGCCAACGAAGCCAACCAGTACGGCCCCCCAGCGCAGCACGCCAACGCGTTCCTTCAATATCAAGACTGCGAACACTGTGGTGAACAGCGCTCCGGAATAGGTAATGGTTGTGGTGGTTGCAAACGCAATCCGACCCAGCGAAAGGTAGAACATCAGCTGTGCCAACGTCACAATTACGCCTCGCATGTAGATGATTGACCGTTGCCGGACGCGCAGTCTTCGTCCACCCAGATGCCAGGCGCGCGACGACCAAAGAGCGATGGCGCTCGGTATCACTCCAAAGATGTTGCGATAGGCAGAAAGTTCAGCCGCAGAATATTCGGAAGACAAGAGTTTGATGATCAATCCCATCAGGTCAAACATCACCAATGCGACAAGACTGATTGCAACTGCGCGTGCGACAGAACCGTTTTTGGTCATCTTTCCCCAGCAAAAATCGTGACACGCCACTGTGTTTGCGGACGGGCGTTCATTCAATAGGATAAAACCGAATAAGTTTTCCGATTGATATAACAGGTATTCCCCGGATGGCGTGCTGAAAGGTAGCGCGGGAAACGGCAAATTGGCTTCTACGTTACCTTAAGCATGTAGTGCATCGATCTGTTGAAACAGCGCAATCGGTGGTCTGGTTAGCGGTTTATGTGGGAAATGTCAGGTCAAGACGGAAGGTTGCGGCAAGCCATGCGCCCATGGTTATCAAGCCATGTGCCAATGGGTTATACGGTAGCTTGACTCCACTCCGGCGCTGGTTAGGCTCGACGCTCCAGGCAGGTTCTGAGCCTGGTGTTTTTTGCAAACGAGCTATCCAGGGAGGTATCCATGAGCGACAGGTATGTAGGCGAATTGTGCATCAAGGTGTCCAAAGGTCTGATTGACCGCAGGCAGTTCATAAGCTCTGCGGTTGCAGCAGGCGCTACTCTGACCAGTGCGATTTCTCTGGCCGACAGTGCACTCGCAGCAACGCCAAAGAGGGGCGGACGGCTGCGTCAGGCTATCGGCCACGGCTCGACAACCGACTCACTGGATCCGGCAACCTTCGAGAATGGTTTCATGCAGAACGTTGTGTTCTCGTATGGAAATTACCTCACCGAAGTGGACAACGAAGGCAAACTGGTGCCCGAACTTGCCGAAAGCTGGGAAGCTTCCGCGGACGCCAGGACCTGGATCTTCAAGTTGCGAAAGGGCGTGGAGTTTCATAACGGCAAGACGATGACGGCCGATGATGTACTGACCTCGCTCGCCTATCATCGTGGCGAGGCAACCAAGTCGTCTGCCAAGGTGATGCTGGAGCCTATCACTTCAATGAAGAAGGACGGCGAAGACACCGTTGTATTCGAACTCAGTTCCGGCAATGCCGACTTCCCGTTCGTGTTGTCAAGTTACCAGCTGCTTATCGTTCCTGATGCGGATGGAAAGCCGGATTGGGCAAGCGGTGTCGGGACAGGCGGTTACGTGTTAAAGGAGTTTGAGCCCGGCGTTCGCGCATTACTTGTTCGAAACCCCAACTACTTCAAGCCGGACAGGGCTTATTTCGATGAAGTCGAAACCCTTTCGATAACCGATTACACAGCGCGTCAGACCGCATTGACATCAGGTTCCGTGGACGTGATCGACAGGGTCCAGCCCAGTACCGTAGCACTGCTGGCGAGAGCCGCAGGCATAAAGGTTCTGGAAGCTGCCGGTACCCAGCACTATACCTTCCCGATGATCGTTACAGATGCACCGTTCGACAATGCAGATCTCAGGATGGCGATAAAACTGATGATTGACCGGGAGGAACTTGTCAAGAAGGTGCTCTCGGGGCACGGCGTAGTTGGCAACGACCATCCGATCTCGACGGCCAACCGCTATCATGCTTCGGAATTGCCGCAACGAACACAGGATCTCGACAAGGCCCGGTCGTTGCTCAGGAAAGCCGGCCTTGAAAATGCAAAGGTTCAGTTGCATGCCGCAGATGCGGCGTTCGCGGGCGCCGTCGATGCTGCGGTTCTCATCGCCGACTCTGCCGCAAAGGCCGGCCTGCAAGTCGAGGTGGTGCGCGAGCCAAATGACGGCTACTGGGCGAACGTTTGGAAGAACAAGCCCTGGTGCGCCTGCTATTGGGGCGGGCGTCCCACCGAAGATCTGATGTTCTCGGTTGCTTACGCCAGGGATGCAAAGTCGAACGACACTGACTGGCGCACCAATGAACGTTTCAACGAATTGCTGGTCACGGCCCGGGCCGAGTTGGACGAAGCCAGGCGCCGGGCGATGTATGTGGAAATGCAAACCATTGTTTCCAACGATGGTGGCGCGCTCGTGCCGATGTTTGCAAACCACATCATGGCCGCATCGGGCAAGCTTGCTCAACCGGACAAGATCGCCGGCAACTGGGCACTTGATGGGCACAAGTCAGCAGAACGGTGGTGGTTTGCATGAATGAGCATATAGAACCGGCCCAATACAACTCACTGAAGCAGGCAGAGCCATCTCTGCCTGCCCGGTGGTACTATGACGAGGAGCATTACCGGCACGAGCTGGCTCGGCTGTGGTACCGAAATTGGGTGTACGTCTGCCGCTCATCCGCCCTTGCAGAATCTATGAGCTTCAAGACATTGCGAATTGGTGACCAGAGCGTCATCGTCGTTCGCGATGGTGCTGGCCAGTTGCAGGCCTATCACAACACCTGCCCGCATCGTGGCTCACAACTGTGCCAGGCGCCCTCGGGACGGCTCGGTTCGAAGCTGCTGGTATGTCCGTATCATCAGTGGTCTTTCGCCGCCAGCGACGGACGGTTGGTTCGCGTGTCCTCGTTTGCGGAACCGGAGGGCTTCTGCAAGTCTGATCACGGTTTGTACAGGGTCGCACTGGCCGAATGGCGTGGCTCGGTATTTGTCAATCTCAACCCTGACGCAGCCTGGAGCGAAGAAACTGCCTTTCAGCGGCCACCGGACATATTCGAGAGATTTCCCCTGGATGTCATGGTGGTTGGAGAAACCTGGCGGACGGAGATTGCGTGCAACTGGAAGTCATTCTGGGAGAACTTCAACGAGTGCCTTCATTGCCCGAACATACACCCCGAATTGTCCGACCTTGTTCCGCTGTACTCGCGCCGGATCATCGACCCGAAGGACGTACCGGACTGGACACGGTTCGAGGGGTCTGAAGATCCCAGATACACGGGCGGACTGCGCCCCGGCGCCGAAACCTGGTCATCTGACGGCAGTGCGCAGGCGCATGTGATTTCGAAGCTGGCAGATGACGGATTTGCCCGTGGTCAGGCCTATGCATCAACATGGCCATCCATGTTCTTTGGCGGGTATGCAGATCACGTGCGGATCGTCAGATTGCTGCCGCTGGGTCCCGAGCGGATTGAACTGCAGGCCGAGTGGCTGTTCGAGCCGGAGACGCTGTCTGACAAGGCATACGACAAGTCGAATGTGGTGGAGTTTGCAAAGCTTGTCATGGAGCAGGATGGCAAAGCGTGCGAGATCAACCAGATGGGGTTGCATGCATTGCCGTTCGAGCAGGGCGTTCTGATGCCGGAGGAATACCTTTTGAAGCGGTTTCATGACTGGGTACGCAACAATTTGAACTCTGACTGAAGTTCGCTTGAGTTGGCCGTGCGCCTGGAACGCTCTATCGAACAGCAACGCTCATGTCGCGCAGCACACCCAGAGCGAGTTCATCATCCGCGTGGACCTTGGCGAGCAATTCCCGAATGCCGATCACTGCCACCGGTCGTTGCCCCTCGACAACTACCAGATGGCGTATCTTGTGCTGACCCATTGTGCGCAGGGCGGCATCCAGTTTTGTTGTGCTGGCACACGTGATGACGTTGCGGGTCATCCAGCTGGAAACAGTTTCACCGTCAAGCTGGCCTTTGTTGGCGACCAGACCGCGCATCACGTCATGGTCGGTAATGATGCCCGCAAGCTCATCATTTTCGGCAATGACAGCCAGGGCATTCACCCCGAGATCCACCATCAGGTAGACCGCTTTCAGCATGGGCGACCAGGGCGAACAGCGCGCGAGAATTTCCCCTTTCAAATTGGCAAGAATCCCGACACTCATGTTGTTGAACTCCTTGTGGCTAGAGGACTGTGCCGATGGCCGTAACAGCAATCAGGTCGAGGCCTTCGCCGATTTGAAACATTGCGAAACCGGCCGATGCGAGCGAAAGCTTGTTGCGCAGGTTTTTGCCGATCTTGGTCAGCCCCTGGCGCAGTGAGGCCAGTTCCAGATCCGTCATGCCGCCCATCAGGTCCTGGTGCAGTTCGCTGGGCAGCCGGTCCAGTTCGGCAAGCGTCCGTCCGGCTTTTGATGTGATTTTCAAGAGTGTCGCGCGGCGATCATCGGGATCAGCCATTCGTTGAACCAATTGCTGGTTCTCCAATCGGTCAACCAGACGGCCGACTGTCGCTGCTCCGACGTTGAGTTCGCGCGCCAGTTCGGTTTGCGTGAGGCGAGGCTTCAGCTGGAGGGCTTGAAGCGCGATCCACTGCACACGCGTCAGATGGTGGTTTTTCAGCCGCCGATCAATATCCAGTCGCAGCATGTGTGCCACTTCATGAACCAGGGTTCCCAAGAATGGATTGTGCTTACTCATACTCAACAATATAGTATGCATGCATAATATTGTCTAGATTATTTTCAGAATACCCATCATCAGGATGTCCTGCCCTGATTGCTGTGTAATTTGGCAGGGCGTTGGCCCTGGCAGTGAACGGGTGATTACCTTAGCCGTTGCCGCGATGAGCGGGCTGGAGTAAGAGAGTCCATCCAACCGGCATTTGCAGCCGCAGTTCAACTGGACAGAGCGCTGGTATAACATCAGCCGGGACACGCAAATCGGGAAACGCCTATCATGGCACAAGATCTCGCGCCATCGCCTTCCGCCAAGACCCTGGCGCCGGATTTGCCCGACAACCGCCGCGGCGTGTTGCTGGTCTTCGGTGCGGCGATCGTATGGAGTTTCGGCGGCGCGATCGCGCGCGGTCTCGAGACCGGAGACCCCTGGGCGATTGTCGCCTGGCGCTCGATCTTCGCCTTCGTGTTCCTGTTGGCCTTCATGCTCTGGCGCGACGGGCCAGGAGGAACTATCCGCCTGTTCCGCACCATGGGATTGCCCGGCGTCGCGGTCGCGGCGTGTTTCGCCACTGCGTCGATGTCCTTCGTGGTCGCGCTCGGATACACCAGCGTTGCCAACATCCTGCTGATGCAGGCCGGCGTGCCGTTGATCGCCGCCCTGCTCGGCGTCGTCTTTCTGCGCGAGGCAATTGACCGTGTGACCTGGGCGGCAATCCTGGCGGTGATTGCCGGGGTCGGCGTCATGGTGTCGGATTCCTTCGCAGCCAATGTGTCCTTCATCGGTGACGGGCTGGCGCTGCTGATCGCAGTGGTCTTCGCTGCCGCCACGGTGATCACACGGCGCTACTGCGATGTGCGGATGACGCCTGCAGTGTGCCTGGGCGTCGTCATCGGTGCGGGGGTCGGCATCGCGCTCGCGGAAACGCTCGTGGTCTCGGGTCGCGATCTGGGTCTTCTGGTGCTTTTCGGCGGGTTCAATCTGGGGCTGGGTATGGCCATGTTTGTCACAGGCGCCCGCCTGATCCCCTCGGCGCTGGCGGCCCTCACCTCCACCAGTGCGCCGGTGGTCGGTCCCATATGGGTGTGGCTCCTGCATTCCGAGGTGCCCGCGCCGCACACGCTTGTTGGCGGCGCAGTGGTGTTCATGGCGCTGATCGGCCATATTCTCTGGCAATGGCACAAGAGCCGCCGCATGGCGCTGCCCTTGCCGAACTGACGCAACGGGTACCGCGCGAGCAGATCAATCGCCGATCTCAAGAGCCTCGATGATGGCTTCCTGCGGAACCTCGGCCTTGCCGAACTGGCGCAAGCGAAGCAGGAACGCCATTATCATTGGCGACTTTATCTGGTGACGGATGAACTGCCAAGCAGTGCCTCGTCCAGGCAACTTGCGTAGATCCAGTCGGAATCATAAACACCAAGCCTGTTGCAAAGAGCCTGCGATGATGGATTGTCTTGACGGACACCGGTCATGAACCCTCTGGCTCCTTCGTGCGACCACATGTGTTCTATGGCCATCGCGCCCAGTAGCAGCGCAATCTTGCCCCCGCCGATCCTGTCTTGTCGCAAGCATACCCCAGAAGACATCTGTGGCATGGACGCTGCCGGAATGATGAATGACGAACGACGATGCGCTGGCTACAGGTTTGCCAGATTGGTCGATGGCAACCATTGTGATGCCCGGCCGCTTTCGACCACGCAGAAACCTCCCGGGTACCGGCATGACATCGCACGACTGCAACAGTTCAGCGACCTCGCCGACCAGTGAGGATGGCGGCCAGTGTCGCAGAAAGCCGTCGCTCCAAAACCGGTCTCCCTTCGATTACAGCGTACCTTCCAGCGACAAGAGATGCTACGTGAAACATTTTTTGGCAAATGTTTGCCTGTGATGCTGTGCACAGGAACGCCGTCGGCATCTTGTTGCGCCAGGCTGCTGTGGCATCTGACGGCACTGCCAACTTCCGGTTTTGGCACGACACAGCCGCAGCGCACCGGGCAGGCTTCGACCCTGTGACAGTCACCTTCGCCCTGGCACTGAATGTGTGAATACCTTAGCCGTTGCCGCGATGAGCGGGCTGGGGTAGCGCGGACTCTAAACTTTGCGACCCAGCCATCGTAGCGAGGGTGACGTCTCGCGAAATCACAAGTCGGCCTTTGTGACGTCGGAGCGGTGAAGGATTGCGGCGGTGTCGCGCCCGAACGTCGGGGCCGGATCAAGCTTTTGTGGAGC
>JBDNEZ010000404.1:0-9903 GCA_041690095.1 Anderseniella sp. | reverse complement strand
TCCGATCCGGGACCTGGGCGATGAAGCCCCTGAATATGACAGGCCGTGGATTGAACCCGAAATTCCTGCCGCGCTTTCCATAGACGACATCCCTGCCCCGAAAGATCTGGCCGAAGCGGTCATCAAGCTGATGGGTTCACCGGACATGGCGTCGCGCCGCTGGGTCTGGGAACAGTATGATCACCTGATCCAGTCCAACACCGCCCAGTTACCTGGCGGCGATGCGGCCGTAGTTCGCGTCAACGACGCCGGCAAGGCCGTGGCGATGTGCACGGATGTGACACCACGCTATGTGGAAGCCGACCCGTTTGAGGGTGGCAAGCAGGCAGTGGCCGAAGTCTGGCGCAACCTGACTGCCGTGGGTGCAGACCCCATTGCCATTACCGACAACCTGAATTTCGGCAACCCTGAAAAACCGGAAATCATGGGGTCCTTCGTCAAGGCGGTGCAGGGCATTGGCGCAGCCTGCACCGCGCTGAATTTTCCTGTCGTGTCCGGCAATGTGTCACTGTACAACGAAACCCACGGCAAGGGCATCTTGCCGACCCCTGCCATAGGTGGTGTCGGATTGCTGCCCGATGTTTCGAAAATGGCGACCCTGGCTTTCAAAAACGAGGGCGACGCGATCATCCTCATCGGTGGTCATGGTACCCATCTGGGTCAATCCATGTACCTGCGCGAAATACTGGGCCGTGAAGAAGGCACGCCGCCACCGGTGGATCTTGAGCGGGAAAAGACCAACGGTGACTTCGTGCGAATGAAAATCCGCAAGGGGCTCGCCACGGCCGTGCACGACATTTCCGATGGCGGGCTGGTGGCGGCTTTGGCCGACATGGCACTGGCGTCCGGAACCGGCTGCAAGATCGAGCTACCCCGCAACATCGAGGCTCATGCAGCCCTGTTTGGCGAGGATCAGGCGCGGTATGTGCTGACCTGCAAACCCATGGACGCCCATGGCCTGATCGGAGCGGCTGAAGAAGCCGGAGTTTCCGCATCACGCATCGGAACCGTCACAGGCTCAGGCTTGATTGTCATGGGCGAAGCCTCCATATCTCTCAACAGGTTGCGCAACGCCCATGAAGACTGGTTCCCAAACTATATGAGTACAGCAACCGAAGTTGCTTAGCGACATCTCCAGAGGAAACAACTAATGCCGATGCCTGCCGAAGAAATTACCACCATGATCAAGGACGCCATTCCCGACGCCCGGATCGAACTGACCGATCTGGCCGGTGACAACGACCACTGGTCAGCGACTATCGTGTCGGAAGAGTTTCGCGGAAAACCCAAAGTACGCCAGCATCAGATGGTGTATGCGGCACTGAAGGGAAAAATGGGCGGCGATCTGCATGCTCTTGCGCTGATAACCAGCGCACCTGACTAGGGTAACATGGGTTCAACTGAACCCATAAAGTTGCTATAATATTTTGAAACCGATCAGGTTTATGATTTATGGTCCTGACCCTGGATATTGCAAAGAGTTTACTTCCCCTGCTTTCACGAAAGCTGGTAACCGCCAATCGGGAAGTGTAGGATCAAATGAACAAATTTACCCGGACCAAATGCTCCGGAGACATGGAGACCAAAATGACCACCCCAATCAATGAATGGATCGGCAATGCCGTCAAAAGCAATGATGTAGTGCTTTTCATGAAGGGCACTCCTGATCAGCCGCAGTGCGGTTTTTCTGGCCGTGTTGTGAAAATGCTGGATTTTCTCGGCGTGCCTTATGCCGGTGTCAATGTGCTGCAGTCTGATGACCTGCGCGACGGCATCAAGCAATTCTCCGACTGGCCAACGATCCCTCAACTTTACGTAAAGGGTGAATTTGTCGGCGGCTGTGACATCATAACCGAGATGTTCCAGAACGGCGAACTGAAAGACACGTTCACCAGTGGAGGCATTGAAGTCAAGGAAGCCAACGCAACCGCCTGACCTGTTCAGGCTTGCGCCACTGATCTGTACAAGAAGCTCCCGTGCCATGCATCGGGAGCTTTTTTGATTTTTGTCAAATCATCGCCATAAGTGTGGCGCTAAATTTACCGATCGAGGGGCAAACTCGAAAGGAAGTGACATGACAGGACTCAATCTCAGGTCTTTCACACTTGCAGGGCTGGTGGCTGCCGGGGCGTTGCTCATGACCGCCTCTGGTGCATCGGCCACTCCCGCTGCAGGCAGCATTGCCGGCAGCGGCATCTCCGATATAATTCGCGACGCATCCCAGGTAACCAAGGTGCGCCGCCGCGGGCATCGCGGGCGTCGGCACGGCAGACGTTTCCGTCATCGCTATCGCAGCGGTCCGTTCATCGGATTTGGCGCGCCATACTATTACGGCGGATATCCTTATGGCTACTACAACGACTATTACTACAGACCGCGCGTGCGACGCTCCCGTCGCGGCAGTCGTTCCTGCCGCCGTGCGCATCGAGCCTGTGTCCGCAACTGGGGCTATGGCGGCGGCAATTATGCCGGCTGCATGAAATATGAAGGCTGCCGTCAGAGATAACCGGCTACCGGCTTCACATCAACTTTAAAAAAGGTCTTCAGATCATTGATCCGGAGGCCTTTTTGCTGTCAGCAGAAGGATAGGAATGCGCCGGCAGTGCCCTGAGTACAACTGTCGGAAAAATGCGCCCGGTCATATGTCCTGACGCTGGTGCCGGCGGGTTCGCCAAAATATATCCGGACACCCGTCATGACTGTGTGAGTATTAAAGCGTGTTGCCCTCAATAGGGCTCATTTGACCGGGTTTTCACGTTTGCTGACAAGGCATGCTTCTCGTGGTGGTCTGGTTGACCACAAGGGGAGCATAACGATGCTCAGCGAGCGTGAAAACGCGGCCTTCGGTGGGCCAAATCCGTCCATCCGGTGCGTTGCGGTGCTTGCCCGATGCACCGCATCGCGCTGCGCACCGCGCCTGCCAGAGTGAACGGATTTGACACCATCAAATTGAACCCTATTGAGCGCAACACGCTTTAACCTTTTCGCTGTCGAATTCATCCAGATCAATCGCACCATCCCAGCGAACGAAGTAGCCAATATTTGACTCGGCAGGCTTGTATTCGGCCAGCAAGCGACCATAGAACGTGTTTACGCTGTCGGAAAACTGCGGCTCACTGAGGCTAGCGTGAACAATGCCACCATGGCCTTCCAGCTTCAGATTGTCGTTGACGTAATATCTCGCTACGCCCTTGGCATAATGAATATTGGTATCAAACCCCGGAGTATCGAATGCCTCGACGATGCCGCCCGCAGCGCCGATGCTGAAGCGATCGAGAAACAACTCGGCCACGCCGCCAATCCGCCAGAAGTCTCCGGCTCCGAAAATTGCTCCATTACCGGAATCACCGGTGGCAGAAACATGTGCTGCCAACATGCCTTGTTCCGGGTCGCGCCACCCCAGCAGGGCACCGAATATTCCCTGTTTCACAAACGCCTCTTCTTTCGAGAAGCCAAAGGTACCATCCAGCTGGACAAATAACTGGCCGGCGCGGAACGCCGCCGACAGCGTTGTATTTGCGATGCCGCCATCGAAGTCTTCGTCCGGTTCACCTTGAGGCTTATATGTCACGTTAGTGTAGCCGGCTCCGCCTTCAAGACGAAATGCCCAGTCGCCATACTGAGGTACCGGATCATAATCTGCCGCCTGCACACCTGAAACGAATGCTGTCAGGGCAGTCATAGTCACGGCAGCAATCTTCAAGAGTGTGTATAACATGTTCCCGCTCCTGCTGTTTTTCCCACGCTACAAACGCTACAGACCCGACCGACCGACGTCCATGGCATCGATTGCAATGCAGTTTACGACATCGCGATTACCCGATGTCGCAATCGGCACAATAGCCGCAATAATTCCATGATTGCGCCATACTCGGCAACGCATTCAGTCCAACAAAAAACAAACCAGAAGATCATATGAAATCCCAGATGAGGCGTTGAAACGACAATCTCATCAAGCAAGATAACCCCCATCATTGTGATGGTCTTATCTATTCTCGGAGAGTGAAATGAAGAAGTTTTTTGCCGTTCTTGCTGTTTCCCTGCTGACTGTTACCGCTGCACAGGCTGCTGAATTTGCAGAAGTGGATACCGATGCTGATGGCGCAATCACACTGGACGAAGCAGTGGCCATGATGCCTGATCTCACTGAAGATGCATTCAATGCAGCAGATACCGATGAAGACGGTAATCTCAACGCCGACGAATTTGCAGCAATGAGCAACTAGACTATCCAACACACTGTTGGTGAGTATGCGTACGCACCCGGATTGACCTTCATTCAAATGATGTCAGTCCGGGTGCTGTCACAATTCAGGCGGGTGAATACCGTCACTTTCAGGGCGCTCCCGAAAACCCATCTGCCGGCCAGCGCCCTGACCCTGGAGCATCATCCGATCAGACGGACTCATCTGTTCCGATAAAAATGCTCGATTCCAAAGCGTTATGCGCTCCAGGTTGTTGCATTCACCGGGACCCGTTTTGCCGTCATATGAAGCTGTGACCTGCTGCGCTGCGTTGCCCGGCTGACGCAGCAACATACCATCAACAGCGCTGAATTGACCTGCAGATCATTGATCCCGTCACCTGTTTGCTGTTCAGTCCAGCCGATGACCTATCTCACCATAACCACTGCTGCCAATGCAGAGCTTGACGAAAAAGGGTCACGTTTCATCGGCCATCTCGTGGCGTGGGCTGAGTTTGACAGCAAGCTTGCAGCTTTGCGCGAAGACCATCGCAAGGCCACCCACCACGTCACCGCCTTCCGGCATGTATTGCCGGACAACCGCATTGAAGAAGGTGCCAGGGATGACGGCGAACCCGCCGGCACATCCGGCATGCCGACACTCAAGGTATTGATCGGGGCAAATCTGGTCGATGCAGGCATCATCATCGTGCGCTATTTCGGCGGCACTAAACTCGGCGCCGGCGGACTGGCTCGCGCCTATGCCGGCACGGCCCTTCGCACCATCGAAGCGGCAGTACTGGTGCCCTGGCATCGTATCATAAGCCGCTGCGTGAGTTGCAAATTCGACCAAATGTCACCGCTCGAGCAACGCATCAGCGCTGCAGGCCTTGCCGTGCTGAGCCGGGACTACACAGATACCGGCGTCACGATTTGCATCGAAGGTCCCGAAGACATTGTCGTCAAACTCGCGGAAGATGACTGAAGCGGCCTGTTATACCAGATATCAGTAACAGCGACCCATTTCACCGGAGCGATTTTTTCCGCCGGCAAGGCGCGTGTCGCGCCGTGGTACATGTACCACAAGCGGCGCGCAACGTAGCGGGCGGGAAAAAGCGCCCGGCCCTTCGGGTGGGTCATAGCGGCCCAGCGGGTGCGTTGCAGTGCTTGCCCGATGCACCCCATCGCGCTGCGCACTGCACCTGCCCGAGTGAACCGCTATGATCCCATGAAATGAGTCGCTGTTACTGAGATCTGGTATTACTCGCTTTTGCGCTGGTCCGGGTGCAGACTGCTGCCCAGGACATGCTCGCTGCGCCCGATGACGTCGTGGCCGGAACCGACCAGCAGCGCGTTTGGAGACCTGACCACCCGCACATCCTTGCCCGGATAGGGCAATGATGACAGGAAATGCCGCATGCAGTTCAGCCGCGCACGCTTCTTGTCATTGGATTTGATGATCGTCCACGGCGCATCGGCGGTATCGGTATAGAAGAACATGGCTTCCTTGGCTTCTGTGTAATCGTCCCATTTATCCAGGGAGGCGCGGTCAATTGGTGACAGCTTCCACATTTTCAGCGGCTCGGCCTCGCGAGACTTGAACCGGCGCAGCTGTTCATCACGGGTGACCGAAAACCAATATTTGTACACCCTCACACCGCTGCGTACGATCATCCGTTCAAACTCCGGCGTCTGGCGCATGAATTCCAGATACTCATTGGCTGAACAAAATCCCATGACCCGTTCAACGCCGGCCCTGTTGTACCAGGAGCGATCGAAGAACACCATTTCACCGCCAGACGGCAGATGCTCGATATAGCGTTGGAAATACCACTGCGTCCGCTCGCGGTCGGTCGGCTTTTCCAGTGCTGCTACACTCGCGCCGCGCGGATTCAGATGTTCCGTAAAGCGCTTTATCGTGCCGCCCTTGCCGGCAGCGTCACGGCCTTCAAACAGCAGGATAATACGTTGTCCGGTGGCTTTCACCCAATCCTGAACCTTCAGCAGTTCAACCTGGAGTTCTGCCTTCTGCTTCTCGTAAGCAGGTCTGCGAATTTTGGTCTTGTATGGATACTCACCCTGCTCAAACACCCGGCGAATCTCGTCACGGTCACCACCTGCGGCACTCTTTGCAGCGTCGTCCGGCAAGGCCTGAGCCTTCGGAATTGTATCACTGGACGGTTCTGTGTCAGTAGACTTGATCGACGTTTCATGAGATTCTTCGACCATGAGTTCCCCCTCGGATTGCGTTCTCGCCAATTGAAGCGTACCTCAGTTGGGCAACAACCGCCTTGATTTATGACAAATTATTGACGCGCGCAGGAAAGCCGACATGACAGCTGCCTCATCCACCCCGCCGGCCCCCGCTTTCAATCCGATGCTGGTCATCGTGTGCGGCTGTCTGATTGCCATGATCGCATTCGGCGTACGCTCCACCATGGGACTGTTCACGTCGCCCATTACGGAAGCCAATGGCTGGGGTCGTGAGACTTTTGCGCTGGCCATGGCCCTGCAAAATCTGATCTGGGGGGTGGCACAACCATTTGCCGGAGCCTTTGCTGACAAGTTCGGCACCTTCCGTGTCATCGTTGCAGGCGCATTCATCTATGCTACCGGCGTCATGCTTATGTCATTTGCCGACAATGTATTCCTGCTGATGATGTCAGGCGGCCTGTTGATGGGTCTTGGCATCGCCATGACCTCGTTCTCCGTCATCATGGCGTCGTTTGCCCGCCTGGTTCCGCCGGAAAAGCGATCCTGGTCGTTTGGTATTGCGACTGCTGCCAGTTCCATGGGGCAGTTCGTGTTTGCCCCGTTGGGCCAGGCCTTCATTTCCGGCTTCGGCTGGCAGATGGCGCTGGTGCTGCTGGGCGGTTCGGTTCTGTTCATGCTGGCACTGGTGCTGCCATTGCGCGCCGGACATGGCGGTGTCGCGCGCGATGAGACCGAACTTGATATGAGTATCTCCGACGCCTTGTCGCGCGCTATTAGCAATTCAAGCTTTGTACTGCTGACACTGGGTTTCTTCGTATGCGGTTTCCAGGTTGCGTTCATGACGGTTCATTTTCCACCCTTGCTTGTGGAGAAAGGCATCGACCCGCAACTTGCCGCCTGGTCGATCGGCATTGTTGGCCTGTTCAACATTGTCGGCGCCTATTCGGCCGGCATTATCGGCGGCAAGTATTCGAAGCGCTTTAGCCTGACGCTTCTGTACCTGGCCCGGTCCGTGGCCATGACCTTGTTCTTCGTGTTTCCGATCACTCCTGTCACAACGGCGTTATTTTCTGCCTGCATGGGACTGTTATGGTTGTCGACGGTGCCGCTGACCATGGGGTTGGTAACGATCATCTGCGGTACGCGATACATGGCCATGCTGTACGGCATCGTGTTCTTTTCGCATCAGGTCGGATCTTTCCTGGGTGTGTGGCTGGGCGGCAGGCTGTATGACCAGACCGGGACCTATGACACGGTCTGGTGGATTGGCGTGGCTCTCGGCCTGTTTGCCGCCCTGATGCACTGGCCGATCAAGGAAATGCGCGCGCCCGCCTTCTCCCTGCCGGACAGCGCTAGAGCCTGATACAGCACATGAAATGGCCCGCACACGGAACAGCCAGCGCCTTGTTTGCCGGCATTATGCTTGTCTGGCTGGCGGGCTTTGCTCTGTTCATGCATCTGGGCCGCATCGGCCCGGAGCAATCCGGCACGGTGCTGGCGGTGTTTCCTGCGTCCTTAGCCGAAGACCAGGTATTCGCGAAGATCATCCAGGCCGGCGGCAGACCCATTCGTCCCACTTGGATGCCCGGCACCTGGGTCACGCATGGCGACAAGGCTGGATATGCCGGACGTCTTGAAGCGCACGGGGCAATCGGAGCGTACACCTCGACACCCTTCATGCCGCAACTTGCTGGTTGCTTTGCCTATGTGGATGCAAAGGCGGTGCAGCTATTCACGCTGGATCAGTAACCCTTAGATCCAACTCATATGTTGCATGAAGGCGATATAGAACATATAGTGAACATATGACCAAATTCTCTTTAGAACAGAAGCTTGAAATACTCAGTGATGCTGCCAAGTACGACGCGTCATGTGCGTCCTCCGGCTCAACGCGACGCGATTCACGCGACGGTAAAAGCCTCGGCTCGAATGAAGGCAGTGGCATCTGCCATGCTTATGCCCCGGACGGCCGCTGCATCAGCCTTTTGAAAATCCTGATGACCAATTTCTGTATCTATGACTGCAGCTATTGTATTAACCGGGTATCCTCAAATGTCACCAGGGCCCGCTTTTCCGTTGACGAAGTAGTGAAGCTGACACTCGAATTTTACCGTCGCAACTACATAGAGGGATTATTTCTGTCTTCCGGCATCATCCGCTCACCAGATGTAACCATGCTGGACATGGTCAGAATCGCGCGCAAGTTGCGAAGCGAGGAGAATTTTCGCGGCTATATCCATCTCAAGACAATCCCCAATGCAGCACCGGAACTGATTGCCGAGGCCGGATTGCTGGCAGATCGTTTGTCTATCAATGTCGAATTGCCAACGGATGCATCTGTCAGGCAATACGCCCCTGAAAAGAACCCGGGCCAGATTCGCAAGGCCATGGCCGATGTCCGCCTGCGCAAGGACGGTGCTGCGGAGCGCTCCCATACCGGCAAACGCCCGCCGCGGTTTGCGCCCGCCGGTCAGTCCACCCAGATGATTATAGGTGCCGACGGCGCAAGTGATGCCACTATTCTGCATCAATCCACGCGGTTGTACGCCAGTTACAAGCTCAGGCGGGTTTACTATTCAGCCTTCTCCCCGATACCCGACAGCTCGATCAATTTACCGCTGATCAGCCCGCCATTGCAGCGCGAGCACCGCCTGTACCAGGCCGACTGGTTGTTGCGGTTTTACGGGTTTGATTTGAATGAGATCACGTCTGTTGCGCCGGACGGCAATCTGGATCTTGAAATCGATCCCAAACTGGCCTGGGCGCTGGCACATCGCGGCCTGTTTCCGATCGATGTCAATCGGGACAGTCGCGAAATGCTGCTGCGGGTACCGGGGTTCGGCGTCAAAACGGTGAACCGTATCCTGGCCACGCGTCGCCATCGCAATCTGCGGTTCGAAGATATTGTGCGCATGGGCGCATCAATGAAGAAAGCCCGTGCCTTTATCACTGCCGTCGGATGGACCCCCGGAGGACTGACGGACAGTGCCAATCTGAAGGCCCGGTTTGCTCCACCGCCTCAACAACTGACATTACTGTGACCTTCCACGTCACGATACCGCTCATAGGTGCAGCAGACGCGTGGCGCAAGGCAGCGCGCGGTTATGTGTTTGCGGGCATTTCACCAGAGCAGATCACCTGGGGCGGCATTGACAGCCCGTACGGACTGTTCGATGAACCTGAAATTATTGTGACACCCGGTGCCATTAAGGTTCCGCGCAATTTCATCAACCTTGCCAATTCTGTGGTCTGGCACAAGGATCCGTCTCGGTTTGCACGACTGTACGGTTTGCTGTGGCGGTTACGCGATGATGCCGCTTTGATGAGTGATTGCGGGGACAGCGACCTGGCCAGGCTCCAGCAGATGCAGAAGAACGTCCACCGCTGCCAGCACAAGATGAAAGCCTTTGTACGGTTTCGCGAGATCGGCGATCCAACCGCCGCGCGCCGGTCGTTCGCTGCCTGGTTTGAACCGACCCATTACACGGTTGAACCCACCGCACAGT
>JBDNEZ010000403.1:0-4808 GCA_041690095.1 Anderseniella sp. | reverse complement strand
GGGGGCTGGCGTGGCGGTTTTAATGCTTAAAAACAGGCTCAAACGACTGGCTCATCAGGTTCCGGGCGACGCGAGGCAAGGCCAACCGGCCGCCGCACTCAGTGCATCCTTCGCCGAGACTGTAAACATGGTGACCATTGTCGTGAGCAAAATGGAGACAGCAAAATGCCCAAAATGAAGACCAAAGCGTCTTGCAAGAAGCGTTTCAGCTTCACCGCAAGCGGTAAGGTGAAAGCCGGCCAGGCCGGCAAACGCCATGGCATGATCAAGCGATCGAACAAGTTCATCCGCGATCAGCGCGGTACGACGATCCTCACGGAGCCGGACGCAAAAATCATCAAGGGCTTTATGCCCAACCGCTAAAGGTACGCAAGGAGTTACCATAAAATGGCACGAGTAAAACGTGGTGTGACGGCTCATGCGCGTCACCGCAAAGTCGTAAAGGCAGCCAAAGGTTATTATGGCCGCCGCAAGAATGTATTCCGCGCCGCCGTTCAGGCCGTGGAAAAGGCAGGTCAGTACGCCTATCGCGACAGACGTCGCAAGAAGCGTAACTTCCGTACATTGTGGATTCAGCGCATCAACGCTGCATGCCGTGAACTGGGCATGACCTATGGCCGATTTGTCGAGGGCCTCGGCAAAGCCGGTGTCGAAGTCGACCGTAAAGTCCTGTCCGATATTGCCGTACGCGAGCCAGACGCCTTCAAGGCGCTGGTCGAAAAGGCAAAAGCCGCGCTGTAACAGGCGCTGCCATCTGATACCGAACCGAGCAGAGCCGGGCTTTGTCGCTGAGCATGATTTCATGCCATCGATGATGTCCGGCTTTTTTGATATTTGAAAATTGACCAACGAGTTTCACCATGACCGAACTGGCAGAACTGGAAAGCCAACTCGTGAGCGCTGTCGAGGCGGCCGGCGACGAGGCAACGCTGGACACTGTACGGGTGTCTGCGCTGGGCAAGAAAGGCGCCATATCCGAGCGCATGAAAACGCTCGGAGCAATGTCGCCTGATGAGCGCAAACAGGCTGGCCAGGCGCTCAATGCGATCAAGGACAAGGTGGCCGCAGCCATCGCATCACGCTCTGCATCGTTAAAGGAAGCAGCGCTTGAAGCGCGCCTGGCGACGGAATTCGTGGACGTCACCTTGCCGGCGCGCCCGGAAATGCAAGGGTCCGTGCATCCCGTGTCACAGGTGTGGGAAGAGATCACCCAGATTTTCGGGGACATGGGATTTGCCGTCGCCGAAGGCCCGCACATCGAAACCGACTGGTACAATTTCGGCGCCCTGAATATTCCAGACGATCATCCCGCGCGCCAGGAACATGACACCTTCTATTTCAACCCGAAGCCGGACGGCTCGCGCATGGTATTGCGCACTCACACTTCGCCGGTGCAGATCCGCACCATGCAGACCAGTGAAACGCCGATCCGCATTATCGCACCGGGCCGCACCTTCCGGTGTGACTCGGATCAGACCCACACCCCGATGTTTCATCAGGTTGAAGGCCTGGTGCTGGATGACAAGACCCATCTGGGACATCTGAAATGGTGCCTTGAGGAGTTCTGCAAGGCGTTCTTCGAGGTCGATGCGGTCAAGATGCGCTTCCGCGCCTCGCACTTTCCCTTCACCGAACCCAGCATGGAAGTGGACATCAACTGTTCCTGGGAAAAGGGTCACGTAAAGGTCGGCGTCGGGGACAGCTGGCTGGAGATTCTCGGGTCCGGCATGGTGCATCCCAATGTCATCCGCGCCGGCGGGCTGGACCCGGACAAGGTGCAGGGCTTTGCCTTCGGCATGGGCATCGACCGGCTGGCCATGCTGAAATACGGCATCCCCGATTTGCGGGCCTTCTTTGAAGCTGATCTGCGCTGGTTGCGGCATTACGGCTTCCGCTCGCTCAACGTGCCGACACTGGCGGGAGGACTGTCATGAAGTTCACATTGAAATGGCTGAAGCAGCACCTGGATACCGACGCGACGCTGGGCGAAATCTGCGATGGCCTGGTCGGCGTCGGCCTCGAGGTTGAAGGCGTTGAGGACAACACCGCGGCCCTGGTCGATTTTACCATCTGCAAGGTGACAGAAGCCCGCCAGCATCCCAATGCCGACCGCCTGCGGGTGTGTGACGTGGAAACCAAAGGCGGCATGGTCCAGGTAGTGTGCGGCGCACCCAATGCCCGCACCGGCCTGGTGGGCGTGTTCGCCGGCCCCGGCACCCATGTGCCCGGCACCGGCGTTGACCTTGAAGTCGGCAGCATTCGCGGTGTTGAAAGCGCCGGCATGCTGTGTTCGGAACGCGAACTGATGATTTCCGATTCCCATGACGGCATCATCGATCTGGACGGCAAGTTTCCCGTCGGCATGAGTGCTGCCGAAGCGCTGGGTCTGGATGATCCGGTGATTGACGTTGCCATCACACCGAACCGGCCCGATGCGCTGGGTGTCTACGGCATAGCGCGTGACCTGGCAGCCAAGGGCCTTGGCACGCTGAAACTGCTCGACGTGCCGGCCATCAAGGGCAGTTACCAGTCTTCGATTGGCGTTGAACTGCGGTTTGACGATAAAGACCCGATGCCGTGCTCGATGTTTGTCGGGCGGTATATCAGGGGTGTGAAAAATGGTCCGTCACCGGACTGGCTGCAGCGCTGGCTGATGGCCATTGGCCTGCGCCCGATCTCCGCGCTGGTCGACATCACCAACTACATCACCTTTGGCTATGGCCGCCCGCTGCATGTGTTCGACGCCGACAAGGTGCATGGCACCGTGCATGCGCGCATGGCGAAGCCGGGCGAAACCCTGCTGGCGCTGGACGGCAAGGAGTACACGCTTGACGACACCATGACGGTGATCGCCGACGACAATGGTGCACAAGGTATCGCCGGCATCATTGGCGGCGAGGTCTCCGGTTGTGACGAGACCACCACGAACGTGTTCATCGAAGCGGCCTTCTTTGACCCGGTCCGCACGGCCGCCACCGGCCGCAAACTCAACATCATTACAGATGCGCGCTATCGCTTTGAACGCGGTGTTGATCCGGCCTTTGTCGAGGCCGGTGCGCAGCTTGCCACGCAGATGATCATCGACCTGTGCGGCGGTGAACCGTCCGAACTGGTGATTGCCGGGCAGGCGCCCTTGAACACCTGGTCATGCGATCTGCGCAAGACCCGCGTCAAGGCGCTGGGCGGTATTGACGTGCCTGAAGCCAGGCAGGTGGAAATTCTCACTTCGCTCGGTTTCCGTGTCACCGACAATGGCGATGTCTTGTCCTGCGTCGTGCCAAGCTGGCGTCCGGATGTGCATGGCGAGGCCGACCTGGTTGAAGAGGTCTGTCGTATTCATGGTCTCGACAAGGTGCAGTCCGCACCCATGCAGCGCGCCCATGCCGTTGCCAGACCGGTGCTGACCATCCGCCAGCGGCGCATGCTGGCAGCCCGCCGGACACTGGCGGGCCGAGGGCTGAACGAGGCGGTGACATGGTCGTTCCTGCCCGCAGCCCAGGCCGACCTGTTCGGCGGCGGCCAGCCGGAACTGAAGCTGGCCAATCCGATCTCGGTAGAGTTGTCCGACATGCGGCCATCGCTGATCGCCAACCTGGTGGCCGCAACCGGCCGCAATGTCGATCGCGGCCAGGCCCAGGTCGCCCTGTTCGAGGTAGGCCAGGTATACGCCGGCGACCAGCCGCAAGATGAAACCCTGCGGGCTTCAGGCGTCAGGCGCGGCCAGACCGGTCCGCGTCACTGGGACGAGACGGCCCGCAATGTCGATACCTTCGATGCCAAGGCAGACCTGTTTGCCGTCCTGGCGGCCGCAGGTGCGCCGGTGGCCAGCGTCCAGGTTGTGCAGGGTGCGCCGTCCTGGTTCCATCCCGGCAGGTCCGGCACGGTTCAACTGGGCCCGAAGAACCAGCTCGGCTGGTTTGGCGAAGTACATCCGCGCGTGCTCGCTGGCATGAATGTGAAGGGCCCGCTGGTGGCGTTTGAGGTGAATGTCGATGCCATCCCCGAACCCAAGTCGTCGCAGGCCTCGCGCCCGCCGATGGACACATCCGACCTGTTGCCGGTCAAGCGTGATTTCGCCTTCGTGGTCGACAGTACCGTGCCGGCAGACAAGCTGCTGCGCGCAGCCCGCGGCGCCGACAAGGCGCTGGTATCGGAGGTGTCGGTGTTCGATGTGTTCGAAGGCGGCAATCTCGGCGAGGGCAAGCGCTCACTGGCCATCGAGGTCACGCTGCAGCCAAGAGACAAGACCCTGACAGACGAGGAGATCGACGCCGTGTCGAAGGCCATTGTCGCCGGTGTCGGCAAGGCAACCGGAGCTACCCTGAGAGGGTAGAGTTTTATACCGCTCACGCCAGCAGCCTGCGGCTGCGCTCCGCGAGGGCGCACTTCGTGCGGCGGCCAGTCGGCCTTGCCTCGGCACTTCGTGCCAAGGTTTACATCGCTCACGCCAGCAGCCTGCGGCTGCGCTCCGCTAGGGCATGCTGCGCATGACGGCCGGTCGGCCTTGCCTCGGCACTCACGTGCCAAGGTTGACATCGCTCACGCCAGCAGCCTGGCGGCTGCGCTCCGCGGGGGCGCACTTCGTGCGGCGGCCAGTCGGCCTTGCCTCGGCACTACGTGCCTCGGAGTGGAGTTCATCACCGCTACTTGTGGTGTGGATCCTCGGGACAAGCCCGAGGACGACAGATGAGAATGGGTTCAGCTTAGTATATTTGTCATCCTCGGGCCTTGTCCCGAGGATCCAGTATCGGTGAGGATGGAGTGCTACAGAAAGTACGGATTCCCAGTCTTCACGGGGGTGACGACAG
>JBDNEZ010000402.1:0-10792 GCA_041690095.1 Anderseniella sp. | reverse complement strand
CAATGGTCAATGGCGGCGACAATGTCACAACGCAGCCTTGCGAAATCTTGAAACTCAGGCCCTTGTCGAGACACCTGTAATAGATTTTTTCCGCCAGTTCGGGTGCAGGCGTACGTGTCGCCTTGTCCGCCACGATCTCGACGCCGAACATCAGGCCCCTGCCCCGAACATCACCGGCAATGGCACAAGTCGCTGCAAATTCGCGCAGGCGGGACATGGCATAATCACCCAGTTGCGCTGACCGCTCAACAAGGTCTTCATCCTCGATGATGTCGAGCGTGGTCAGGGCAGCGCGTGCCGTGACCGGGTTTTTCTCATGGGTATAGTGACCAATGGCAAATTCGCCGCAGACATTCAGGTCTTCGCGCGCAATGGCTGCTGCAATCGGCAGAATGCCACCACCCAGCGATTTGCCGACAACACAGATATCAGGCACCACATCATCATGCTCGAATGAGAAGAATTTTCCGGTCTTGCCGAGCCCCGTGGGTATTTCATCAAAAATCAGCAGCGTGCCGTGCCGGTCGCAGGCCTCGCGCACCCGCTTCCAGTATCCCGGCGGCGGTATCTGCGGCACTGCGCGCATCGGTTCGGCAATCACCGCTGCAACATCGCCTTCGCGTTCCAGCACATATTCAACCATGGACGCACACGCGAGCCCGCAATTTTCAGGTCCCGGATGACCATAGGGACAGCGATAGCAGGCAAACGGTGCAACATGCTCTGCACCCGGTGTCAGCGGACCGGCAATATGCGAGCGGAATGTTGCTTCCCCGCCCACCGATGCGGCACCGAAACCTGCCCCGTGGAATGCATCCCAGAACGACAGGGTTTTAAACCGTCCGGTCGCCGCCCGCGCTATCTTCAATGCCACTTCCACCGCGTCCGATCCGCCTGTGGTAAACAGCACCCGTTTCAGGTCTGCCGGTGCCAGCGCGCCCAGACGCTCGGCCAGTTCCACCGAAACCTCGTTGGTGAACCGGCGCGGCGCAAAGCTCAAAGTATCAAGCTGGTCCTTGATGGCCGCAACAAGGCGCGGATGGCCATAGCCGATATGATGCACGCTGTTGCCGTGAAAATCCATATAGCGGCGGCCATCCAGATCCTCGATCCAGATGCCCTCTGCCCTGGCAATCGTGTTGACGCACGGACTCGACAGGCTCTGGTGCATGAAGGCATCAGCATCGCGTTGCAGCAGGGGCCGCGAACGCTCACCGGTGTTTGACGCTATCCATTTCAGGCGCGCCGCAGACGTATTGGACTCGCCTTCGGTATGCTGCATCGGTGTCTTGCTGACCTGCCCCACCGGATCGCCCTAGCGCGGCCACGGCAGTGAATAGGTCTTCACATTGGTAAAGAACTTCATCGCTTCCAGCACGCCTTCCTTGACGCCATTGCCTGAATCCTTGATGCCGCCGAACGGCGACATTTCAATGCGGTATCCTGGTTGTTCCCAGATATTGACAGTGCCCACATCAAGCCCCTCGATAAAGTTGGTGGCGCGAAACAGGTTATTGGTGCACACGCCCGACGACAGGCCAAACTGTGTCGAATTGGAAATCCGCATGACCTCTTCATCATTGTCCGGCACCCGCACGATCGGCACGATGGGTCCGAAGGTTTCCTCCATGACCAGTTCGCAGCCATGCGGCACGTGGTCAACCACGATCGGCGGCAGCAGCGCACCTTTACGTTCCGGGTGATAGAGGATTTTGGCACCCTGCTTTTCAGCATCATAGACCCGGTTTTCAAAGCTCTCCGCCGCCTTTGAATGGATCACGCAGCCCAGTTGCGTGTCCGGGTCCTGCGGATCGCCGAAGCGGATGGCTTTGGCTCGTTCCAGTATCATCGGCACGATCTTGTCGGCCACCGATTCCTGTACCAGGATGCGCTTGATGGCGGTGCAACGCTGGCCGGAATTGCCGGTTGCCCCCGCACAGGCAAGCGCTGCCGCCTTTTCAAGGTCGCCATCATCAAGGTCGTTCAGGATAATCAGCGGGTCATTGCCACCCAGTTCAAGCGCGGTGCGCTTGTAACCAGCCTTGGACGCAATCATCTTGCCCACCGGCACCCCGCCGGTGAAGGTGATGATGTCGATATTCTCATTGGTGATCATTTCTTCACCAATGTCCGCCGGCATGCCGGTGACGATCTGGAACATCTCCGGTGGCAGGCCAGCTTCATACAGTATGTCGGCCAAAGTAATGGCGGTCAGCGGCGTCAGTTCCGTCGGCTTGCACACCATGCAGTTGTTGGTGGCAATCGACGGCGCAATCTTGTGCGACACCATGTTGAGCGGGTGATTGAACGGGGTGATGGCGGAAATGGCATTCACCGGTTCACGCTTGGTGAAAATCTTGCGGTCCTTGCCGTGCGGTGTCAGATCGCAGGAGAAAATCTGGCCGTCATCGAGAATCGCCAGTTGGCCTGCCAGCATGAACACATCATACGAACGTCCGGTCTCATACAGCGAATGCTGCTTGCAGATGCCCAGTTCCAGCGTCAGCCAGTGGGCGATTTCCTCTCGCCGCTCACGGATCAGTTCCGCGGTGCGAAACAGGATCTGCTGGCGTTCATAGCGGGTCAGCTTGGGCTTGTAGTTGGCGGCAATCTCGAAGGCGCGCGCAGCATGTTGTGCCGTGCCCGCAGGCACTGTGCCGATCACTTCATCTGTGTAGGGGTACAACACCTCCACGACGTCTTTTGTCGTCACCTTCTCGCCACCGATGCGCATTGCCTCGCGGCGGATCGTGCGTTGCGTTCCACTCATGTTTTCGACTTTCAAGTGTTGGTCTGTAATGCAGCTGCCCGGACCGCATAGAAAAAGGCATCGAAATTCCGCAACTGCGGCGCGCCCGGCAGGTCCGGCATCACCCGGTTGACGATGAACGGGACCTCCTGCTCGGTCAATCCGCCGTGTGAGCGCAATGGCTCCTTCAGCGCCGCAAGGTCATGACGGTGTTCGCTGGTACCCAGCGTCATGTTTTCACCGGAGATGATCACGACGTCACCGATGCGATCATCCGGCAGTTCAAAGCGCTTGCAGGCTTCCGCCTTGTCGACCGCCAGAATAATGCCGTCAATGGCACGCAGCTTGTTCAATATGTCCGGGATATCGGTATCGGCCGGCAGGTATGCAGTGGCAAACGAACCGAGTGCCCCGTGATGCACCACATAAGGGTCGGTGATAGGCAGAATGACCCGGGCAGCATCCTTGCCCAACCACTCATCCATCAGGTCCTGCACATAGATAACCGCGGGAGACCCGTCGCCCAGGTGTTTAGGTTTCATGCCATGGTCGGCGGTTACCACGATAGCTGCACCGAGCGCATCAAGCTCGGCCAGGTACTTGTCGAACATTTTGTAGAACGCCTTGGCCTCGGCATCTTCAGGTGCATATTTGTGCTGCACATAGTCGGTCGTCGTCAGGTACATCACGTCAGGCGCAAATTCCTTCAGCAACTTGACACCGGCAGCGAAAACAAACTCCGACAGTTCAGCCGAATAGACTTCCGGCACGTCGCGGCCCACCCAGGCCGCAGCATTGTCGATGCCGTGTTCAGCCTTTGTTGTGGTGTCGGAGCGTTCCGACGAAAAGCAGATGGCGCGGTCGTCATCAAATGCCAGGCCGTGACCCAACAGCGCGCGCAGCTTGTCTTTCGCCGTGACGATGGCAACCTTCTGGCCGGCATCATAAAATCCCTTGAACACAGTCGGTGCGCGCAGAAATTTCGGATCGTTCATCATCACTTCCTCGCCCGTGTCAGGGTCATACAGGAAGTTGCCGCAAATGCCGTGCACGGACGGCGGACGACCGGTGGCAATAGACATGTTGTTCGGGTTGGTGAAGCTCGGAATGACGCTGTGCGCCAGCCTGTCGGTGCCATCAGTCCGCATCCTTGCCAGCGTCGGCATCAGACCATCGGCAATGGCTGCATCCAGGTAGGCTGGTTCGCAACCGTCCAGGCAGATGGCTATGGCGCAGGTTTTTGATTGCGGGTATGTGCGTCCGTTCACCGTGACGTCCACAGGGGTCATATCGTGCATTGTTCCAATTGCTTTCTTTGTTCAGGCTGCAGGCGTCACGCTGCAAGCTTTTCGCGTTCCGATAGCGCTGCCTGCGGTGGTCTGGCGCTGGCAATGCCCATTGCATCCAGCGATGATTTTGCGGCCGCCACCACTGCACGCATGATGTGGTAGTCCATCCGGCCGATACAGCCGATGCGGAAACTGTCGACCACAGTCAGCTTGCCGGGATAGATGATAAAGCCTTTTGCCTTCATCAATTCGTAGAACCGGGTGAATTCGAACATGTCATCAGCCGGGTTGAAGAAGGTCACGATGATCGGCGACAGCCAGCGGTCACGCAGCAGGGTTTCAAACCCCAGTTCGCGCATGCCGTCGACCAGCACATCGCGGTTTTTCGCATACCGCGCGCCGCGTCCGGCAACACCACCTTCTTCACGATGCAGGCGCAACGCCTCCATGAAGGCGGCCACGACATGCGTCGGCGGCGTAAACCGCCACTGGCCGGTCTTCTCCACATTGACCCACTGGTCATGCACATCAAGGCTGAACGAATGGGCATTGCCCTTGGCGGCCTGCAGTTCGGATTTGCGGGCAATGATGAAACCAAAGCCGGGAACCCCTTCAATGCATTTGTTGGCAGATGACACAATCGCTTCATAGCGCACCTCACCGGCATCCACATCGATGGCACCGAAGGCGCTCATGGAATCAATCAGCAGCTTGCGACCTGCCGCATAGGTTGCGTCGGCAATCTCCTTGATCGGGTTTAAAATGCCGGACGAAGTCTCGCAGTGCACCACCACAACATGGGTGATTGCAGGATCTGCGGCGAGCGCTGCGGCCACCTCCTGCCCGCGCGGCGGCAGATAATCCCCCTTGTCGATATCGACATGGGCGCGACCGATATAGTCCATGGTTTTTGCAATGCGCTGGCCATACGCCCCATTGATCAGCACCAGCGTCTTGCTGTCGCGCGGCAGCAGCGAGCCCAGCATGGCTTCAACCACGAAAGTACCGCTGCCCTGGATCGGCACGCAGTCAAAATCCTCAGCCCCGGCGCCGACCAGCGCGAGCAGCTCAGCCCGCAGGCGCGCCGTCATCGCCCGGAACTCACCGTCCCACGAGCCCCAGTCGCGCAGCATCTTTTCCTTGACCGAAAATGCCGTCGTCAACGGACCGGGTGTCAGCAGATAGGGTTCCCCCAGCCGAGGCGCTTCCATAACTGATGCTATATCCATTTCCAGGTCCGCCTTCATGTCGGGTGCCTTTCGCAAATTGCCCGCGCCAGAAACATTCTGTTGCATATTTAGGTAGTCTCATTGTATTCGAGAAATCGATATTTCAGATCAATCTATAAATTTTTCTGTGTCTCAAGGTTTAACATCCGCCAACCGGCTGTCGAGCAGCAATCCGCTCTTTTTCAGGATCGGATAGGCAAAGGTGACAAAGCGCGAATTGATTTCCTTGAGCGCACGTAACGTTTCCAGATGAATGTCACTGGTGGCGATACTTTGCGCGGTGCCCTGGCCCAGCCGCGCCAGATGCGCATCATGCGATTGCTCTTCCAGAGAGCGCATGAATTCCTTCTCTTCAACCAGTTGGCGTGCCGAGTCCACGTCTTCCGACACCAGCACGTTGAGCGACAACTGCATATTGGCCAGCACCCTGGCGTGTAGCCGGGTCAGTTCGTTCCAGCCGTCATTTGAAAACGCCAGCTTCTTCTTGCGCATTTCGCCCGACAGACGCAGCAGGTCCTTGGTGACAATGTCGCCGACCCGTTCCAGGCTGATGGCGATACCGGTCAGTTCCATGCTGCGCCTGGCCTGATCCGGCGACAACTGCCCCTGGTTCAATTCTGCCAGGTAGAGCTTGATATCGGTATGGGCCTCATTGACATCTTTTTCGATCTCGTGAATGTGCGCGGCCGCACTGGCGTCAGCGGTAACGAACAGGTCCATGACAGGCGACAGCATCAGTTCGATCTGTTCACTCATGCGCAGCAGTTCACGTGTGGCACTGGCCAGCGCCAGCCCCGGACTGGTCAGCACATTGCGGTCAAGCGCACTGCTGGGCCGTGCCCTGCCCTGCGCCACTTCATCGGCCACTACCAGTCTGCGCGTCAATGCCGCCAGAGGCACGACGAGCGGCAGGAAAACCACTACCAGAGCGGCATTGAACAACAGGTGGAATATGACCAGTTGGCGGGCCGCAGTGGCCGCAACTGCATCCAAAGGCAATGTCACGTACCGCAACAATATCAAGGTCAACACCGCGCCCACCACCCGTACGCCAAGATTGCCAAGGGTGATACGGCGCGCCTTGCCATGCAGGTTGCGGGTCAGCCAGACGGCAATCAGACCACTACCGACATTGGCTCCCAACACCAGCGGCAGGCCGGCTTCCAGCGGCAACACACCCTGCGCGCAAAACGTTGCCAGCATCAGGATTGCCGCCACGCTGGAATGAAACATGAAGGCCAGCAGCGCGCCACCGGCAATTGCCGTCACCGGATCGTTGCTGAGATACTGCACAACGGCCTCAAGATAGGGACTGGCCCGCAGCGGCCCTGTCGCATCTGCGATCATGCGCAGGGAAAGCAGGATGAAGGCTATGCCCAAAACCACACGGCCCACCTGCCTGACGGCGCGGGCCGAGCCCTTCAGGAACAGCAACCCCCCGGTGACCAGCAGCACCGGCACCAGCCAGGCGATGTCAAGACTGAGAAATTGCACCGACAGCGCAGTGCCCAGATCAGCCCCCAGCACAACGGCCAGTGACCCGGTTACCCCCATTACACCGGTAGCGGCAAACCCCGACACCAGCAGCGCAACGGCAGTTGAACTCTGCAGCACCGATGCGGCCAGAACACCCGCCAGTGCGTTCAGCACCGTGCTGCGCCGCGACGCCATGAACACATTGCGCAGCTCAGCCCCGAAGGCGCGCTCAACCCCGGTGCGGACCATACGTGTTGAATACAACAGCAGGACAATGGCAGCGGCCAGGTTGAGGAGGAATACCGAAAGTTGCATGGTAGGTTATGGGTCCCGGTCAGATCTGGTTAGGTACAACAGGTGATATACCTGTTGCGCGGCATGCGCAGTGATCAGCGCGCGCGGCAGATCATGGCCTGACATAATCCGCCTCTTGCAACCCATAGCTCAAAGCGATAGTTTTTATCTACTCATATAATTTATCGATAGATTGAAAGACAATCGCCATGCGCTATGTGCAATTGCGGGCATTTCACAATGTTGCCGTTCACGGCGGGTTCTCACGCGCTGCGGAGGCATTGCACCTCACCCAGCCGGCTATTTCCGACCAGGTTCGCAAGCTGGAGGCTGAATACGACATCCGGTTGTTTGACCGGCAGCGAAAGCAGATCCGGGTGACCGATGCGGGCAAGAAACTGCTCGAGATCAGCTACCGGTTGTTCGAGGTTGAACAGCAGGCACTGGATTATCTGTGCGAGACCCAGACCCTGCGAACCGGCCAGTTGAACATCGTCGCCGATGCCGCCCATCACATCCTGCATGTGCTGACCCCGTTTCGACGCGCCAATCCGGGCGTATTTATCTCGGTGCACGGCGGCAACACGGAATCTGCCATCGAACGCCTGCAGAGTTACGAGGCTGATATCGGCGTGGTCGGTGATGTACCTGCCAACCGGGAATTTGAAACCATCCGGCTCAATTCATCGCCCATCGTCGCCTTCACCGCGCGCGGCGGACCACTGGCGAAATTGAGTTGCACGACGTTCAAGGAACTGATGCGCCATCCGCTGGTATTGCGCGAGACCGGTTCGAAAACCCGCGCCAAGCTGGAAGAGGAAGCCAAGCGCCAGGGCATCAGGATCACCGGCAGCATCGAGGCCGAAGGCCGTGAAGCGGTGCGCGAGATCGTGGCGGCCGGCGGCGGTGTCGGCGTGGTTTCGGAAGCCGAGTTCGGCCAGGACAGCAGGCTGGTGAAAATCCCCATTTCCGACAGTGCCATGACCATGGACGAATCCATCATCTGCCTGCGCGAACGCCTTGAGAGCAAAGTAATCCGCGCCTTCATGTCGCTCGCGCACGCAGAGATGAAAGGCTGATCAGGCAGGCAGTCAATACAAGGTCACGTAGCATTGCCCCAAGTCGGATGCACAACCGGTTCCACAAATCGGCCCTGGTTCGTGCAGTGGCTATAGTATCACTGCAATTCCAGCTACGGGCCGAAATCCACATGTATCTATCGGTAGACTTCGCATCCATCATGTGACGGCAAGTTGATGTCTCGACCAGCACCGCTTTGTGCGGCTATATCGATTGCCAGGCAACCTGTTGCCATCTGGCAGAACCTCGATAGCAGCCAAGCCGCATGCGCGCAGATTCGATCAAGGGGGAAACGGTGAATGCAGCCGTATATTTTCTGGACGGTTAACCTTTGGGCCTATTGCAGGCATCCGCTGCTGGTGGCGAGGTTCTTCCGGGCATTGAAGTATCTGCCTTCGATTGCGCGACCTGGCACCTACAATGAAAAGATTCTCTGGCGCAAGATTTTCGACCATAATCCGCTGATTGGAATTTTAAGCGACAAACTTCGGGCAAAGCAGTATTTTCATGAACACTGCGGCGAAATACAAACTGCAGAAGTGCTCTGGAGCGGAGACCGGGCCTGCGACATCCCCGATGAGATATTGCGGGAAAATGTTGTCGTAAAGACCAACCATGGTTCAGGCTTCAACCTGTTTCTTCAAGACAATAATTTTGATCGCCACGTCCTCAATGCCCAGGTGGAGCGTTGGGTACAACACTATCCTTATGGCCGCAAGTCCGGCGAGTGGGGCTACACTCAAGTCCGGCCTCGGGTCTACGTTGAACGAATGCTGCGCACTGACAAACAGGCTGAACCGGTTCAGTTGAATTTTTCAACCTTTGCAGGGCACCCAGTCATGGGTCTCGTGATCACCGGTGCCGTGTATGGCCCCAAGCAAGCCGGCATTTTTGATGCCGATGGCAAACGCCTCGGTGGAACGCCACAGCATTTTCTATCGCCCGAACAACAACTGCCCGCAGACTATGAACTGCCAAACAGTTTTGCCAAAGCAGTGGCCTACGCTTCGATTTTAGGAAAGCAACTCGATTATGCGCGGATAGACTTTCTGGCCATGGGAGACGATTTGTTTGCCAGCGAGATCACATTCTACACCCTGGGCGGGTATGCCACCTACACTGATCCTGGTATCGAAAGATTACTGAGCGGCGCCTGGGACATCAGGCAATCATGGTTTCAACATCAACCCCAAACCGGGTGGCGCAAAATGTATGTGCAACAGCTGGATGCATATCTGGCCGAAACGTCACCCCAACTGCCAAACGGCAATTCCAGCTGATTGACGTTGTGCCAAGAATTGTGGCGACAGTTGATTAGACACAGTCATCAGGTTTCGTCATTTTAAACCCTGGATCAGCGGCTTTGCAGAGCCACGGCGCGTCTGATCCCCACTTTAATACCAGATCCACTGCCCAGAGGCAGCCGGTGTGCCCGTTGATTCTGTCCGCTGTGTCCCTGATACGCTTGTTTATTTGCATCGCCGGAACCCATGATGCCAAATAAAATTCTTGTTCGATCCGGAAACCTGGCGTTTCACCTCAGGTGTCGTTTATCGTTTCTTCGACAATAAACCGGGGTCTTCGTTTCACTTCCAGGTAAATCCTCCCGACATATTCTCCGACAATGCCCATGCAGAAAATCTGCAGGCCGCCGAGGCCGAGAATTGGCAGAACAGTGGAGGCCCAACCCGGCACTGTTTCACTGCTGTCGAAAAGCCGCACAGAAAGAAACCAGAGCGCCAACAGCATTGAAGCCAGGAACACGATTACCCCCAGCACAGCAACAAAACGCAACGGCACCGTGGAAAAAGCAGTGACGCCGCTGAAGGCCAGGGACAGCATTTTGCCGAGCGTGTATCTGGTCTCGCCATAATTTCTCGCTTTTCGTTCGTATTTGATGACGGTTGTCTTGAAGCCAAGGCTGGGAATGATACCACGCAGAAACAGGTTTGCTTCCTCATGGGCGAGCAGCGACTTCAAGGCCCGGCGCGACATCAGTCTGAAATCAGCATGATCGGTGACAATTTGCGCGCCCAACAGCTTCATGAGTCTGTAAAACCCCTGTGCCGTATGCTTTTTGAAGAAAGCATCCTCGTCACGGGCTTGTCTGACGCCGAGCGCCATATCGGCCCCGTTTTCAAACGCCTGCAGCATGTCGGCAATGGCGCCGATGTCATCCTGCAGGTCACAGTCAATGGTCAGAACGACATCAGCTTCCGAAATGCTGAGGCCAGCCAGCATCGCATTCTGATGCCCGTAATTACGGCTTAGCTTGACGCCCTTGACCCCATCAGCGTTTGCAAATCCCTGAATCTGGTCCCAGGTATCGTCGCTGCTGCCGTCGTCCACAAGTATCAGTTGAAACCGCGATATCTCGAGATCCTCACGCACCACGAGTGCGTCAAGGCACGCCTTCAAAACCGGAATTGTATGCGGAAGCGCATCGCCCTCATTGTAGCAAGGGACAACAATGTCGAGGCTATAGGGATCAGCTGTGTTCAATGAATATCCAGCATTTCATGACAATAAAAAAGCTAAGGCCTGTCATCAATTAGAGGATTCCCAAATCAATAGATGAGTGATTCATAGGTTGCCAACGTTTTTTGATTGGGAGTTGGCAAATGCACCGTTATGGACTGCGTGATGATCAATGGGAGCGGATTGAGGACTTCTTG
>JBDNEZ010000401.1:0-7524 GCA_041690095.1 Anderseniella sp. | reverse complement strand
GGCTATGTACAAAAGCTATGATATCGGCGAGTTCGCTGCCCGTCAGTTCAATCGGTTCTCCAAGTTCATCGCGCTGCGGGGCAACCATGGCTTCCGCACCCCGCCACATTTTTGCGGCAAACTCGAAGGGGTCCATCATCGGCTGCATGGTTGACGCATCGAGGCGCGGCGCATCTTCACCGCCGATGCCGTTGACAGCATGGCACACGACGCAGCCCTTGTCCGCGAACAGCTTGCGCCCGCGAGCTGAGTCCATGACTGGGAAAGCCAGCATGCCTTCTCCCATCATGCCAGGCATGTTGTCCTGCATCATTTGCGATCTGTGCTGTTCTGGTTTATCAGCATGTCCCGCGTCGGACCACGCAGTGCCTGTGTTCAACACAAGCGCCACTGTCAGCGTGGCGATCAAGCCAAATTTGTTCATGATTTTATCCTTTCTAGCATGGTTTGGTTTCTGCATTATCCCAGCTCTCCGCCGTGACTCGAAGATCGTTGTCCATATCGAAATGCTGGTATGAACCTCGGTGTGACATCTGCGTAGAGCCGGTAACGCTTGCCGAAAGCCGCCTCGGTTTCGCGTTCCTCAATCAGTGAGAGGCGCCAATACATCACCAGCAGGACCGGAAACATGACCAGGGTTAGAAGCGTCGGCCACTGAAACAGAAATCCGATCATGATCAGCACAAAGCCGACATATTGCGGATGCCGGATGCGGGCATAGGGCCCGGTCGTCGCCAGGTCACCCGTTCTCTGGGCCTGGTACAGGACTCTCCAGGCCGCTGACAACACGATGAAGCCGCCGCCAATGAACGCGAAGCTCAAAAGATGGAACGGCCCCAAATGCGGATTTGCTTTCCAGCCGAAAATCATTTCAGGCAGATGTCCGGAATCATGCGCCAACCAGTTGATATCCGGAAACTGGTTCTGCAGCCAGCCGGACAGAAGATAGATGGTCAGCGGAAATCCGTACATTTCCGTGAACAGTGCTACGAGGAAGGCACTGAAGGCGCCGAATGTCCGCCAGTCCCGGGAAGTTTTGGGCTTGAAGAAGCTGAACGCGAAGATGATGAAGACCGCAGAATTGATCACTACGAGCGACCATAGCCCATAGTCAATCGGTTGATTTGTCATGGCGCGCTCCTGACCGCGGGACGGATTCGTTTCGCGGCCCTGCATCGGTACCGTGGTCGTTATGACCGCGATGCATGAAAAAATGCATCACCACGCAGCCCCCAACCAGAATCCAGGGCAGATAGGCCACAACGTGGGCGCTGTGCTCGGCCCATAAAAAGTAACCTGCGACGGCCAGGAAACCGACCAACACAACACCGTTGCTGGAATACAAAAACCTCATTATCGCTTTCCTTCCACAACCGGCTCAAGATCCTGATTGTTCTGCCAGGGCGCGCCGGCGTTCCTCGAACTCCGATTTATCGATCTCGCCGCGGGCAAAGCGTTCATTGAGAATATCAAGGGCGCGGCTTCGTCGACCAACAACGTCGCCTCCTCCTACCCCAGACCATCGAAGCACCAGGACAACCGCCCCTGCAATCAGAGCGATCATCAAGATCATCATCAACGGCCCGAATATCCATCCCGCAGCGCCCATTCCGTGCATGTAGTATCCATCTGCGGAATCAGCGAGGGCCGAAACCGGTGCCGCAATTGCTGCCAGTGTTGCTGCTGGTACGATCTGATATGTTTTCATTTGTGTGGTTCCTTTCATTGGGCATCATCAAATTCAGTGCTGTTCTTGTCATATCCGGACCCTGCGCAGCCTGAGTGCATTGCCGATCACCGATACCGAAGAAAAACTCATGGCGGCTGCAGCAAAAATCGGCGAGATCAGGATGCCGAAAAACGGATAGAGAACACCCGCTGCAACCGGCACGCCGGCGGCATTGTAGGCCAGCGCAAAAAACAGGTTCTGCTTGATGTTGCGCATGGTCGCACGTGACAAACGCCGGGCCCTTACGATGCCGTCGAGGTTGCCCTTGACCAGGGTGAAGCCTGCGCTTTCGATTGCAACGTCAGCCCCCGTACCCATGGCAATGCCGACATCGGCCTGGGCTAGCGCCGGTGCGTCGTTAACACCATCGCCGGCCATGGCCACCTTGTGGCCCTCGGACTGCAATTCCATGATGATGCGTGCCTTGTCTTCCGGCAGCACGTCGGCACGAATCTCGTCGATGCCAAGTTTGCCGGCAACTGCTTTGGCTGTGCGCTCGTTGTCGCCGGTCGCCATGATGATGCGGAAGCCTTCGGCATGAAGTGCTTTAAGCGCGGCGGGCGTCGTTTCCTTCACCGGATCGGCAACCGCAACCAGCCCGGCAATTTTGCCTTCGAGCACGACAAACATTACAGTCTCGCCTTCGTCACGCCGGGCGTTGGCCGTCTCGGTTAAAGAGCCGCCATCCAGACCCAGATCAGCGATCAGTTTGGCATTGCCAAGCGCTACTGCCTTGCCGTCAACGATACCTTTTACACCCTTGCCGGTAACTGCCTCAAACTCCTGCGTGCCCGTCATCTCGACACCGCGTTCCTCGGCACCGGCAACGATCGCCTCGGCAAGCGGGTGCTCCGAACCACGCTCGAGCGACGCTGCGAGACGCAGAACTTCGGTCTCGTCATGTCCAGCTTCGGGGAGCACCGCCACCAGCTTCGGTTTGCCCTCGGTCAACGTACCGGTCTTGTCGACAATGAGGATGTCGACCTTGGCGAAGCGCTCCAGCGCCTCGGCGTTCTTGATCAGCACGCCAACCTGCGCACCACGCCCGGTGGCAGTCATGATCGACATCGGTGTTGCCAGCCCCAAAGCGCACGGGCATGCGATAATCAGCACCGCTACTGCCGACACCAGGCCGTAGGCTAGCGGCGGCACCGGACCCCAGATCGACCAGGCGATGAACGACACAACCGCGATGGCGATTACCGCCGGAACGAACTTTCCGGCCACTGAATCGGCAAGTTTCTGGATCGGTGCCCGCGACCGCTGGGCATTGGCAACCATCTCGACGATTTGGGACAGCATGGTGTCGGCACCTACGCGTTTGGCCTCCATAATCAACGATCCCGTGCCGTTGATCGTGGCCCCGGTCACCGCATCTCCGGCAACCTTTTCGACCGGCACCGGTTCGCCCGAGATCATCGATTCATCAATCGAGGAGCGGCCATCGACCACTTCGCCATCAACCGGCACCTTGTCGCCGGGACGTATACGCAGCCGGTCACCGACTTTCACGTCCTCCAGCGGGATTTCTTCTTCCGAACCGTCAGAATGGATAATCCGCGCTGTCTTTGCGGCCATGTCTAGAAGTGCCTTTATTGCCGCGCCGGTACGCTCACGCGCACCCAGTTCCATCACCTGACCGAGCAGGACCAGCACTACAATGACGGCGCCCGCCTCGAAGTAGACACCCACATTGCCCTCGCCGTCGCGAAAGCCATCCGGAAAGATACCGGGCACCAGCACCGCAACCACGCTGAACAGATATGCCGCGCCCACGCCCATGCCGATCAGGCTGAACATGTTCAGGTTCATGGTCGCAAATGACTTCGCGCCGCGCACGAAGAACGGCCAGCCGGACCACAGGATGACCGGCGTGCTGAGCACGAGTTCGATCCACAACGTTTCACGTTCACCAAAAAATTCTCGGATCGCAGTCAGGCCGACAAACGGGCTCATGGTAAGGACCAGCAACGGTACTGTCAGGACAGCACCTATCCAGAACCGTCTTTTGAAGTCTACCAGTTCAGGATTCGGGCCCTCGTCGCCAGTCGGCACGCCCATCGGTTCCAGACCCATGCCGCAGATCGGACAGTCACCAGGCTCATCCCTGACTATTTCGGGATGCATCGGACAGGTCCATTTGGTCCCTTGCGGCACTGCTTCGGCCCGCTGGTTGTGTTTTCCTGCGAGATAGTAATCCGGGTTGACCTCAAAATTGTCATGGCACTTCTGCGAACAGAAATGATAGGTGGTTCCCTCATGCTCGATGCTTGGTTTGCCAGCGTCCGTCGCCACGTTCATACCGCATACCGGGTCCTTTGCGGCGGTATCGATGACAGCGTGTGCGTGACTGTGATCGTGTTTTGTTTTCGTGTTCATGATGTCTGCTGTGCCCCTTTGATTGGCGGGCTTGTCCAACGCCCGAGGTCCGCCCACACAGGCTGTCCATAGATGAGCTCGAACATCAGTTCGTAACTCTTGTCGCGAGTCTCCCGGGTGGTCTGCATTACCTGGGAAACCAGGGCTATGAAATCGCGTTCGCGATCCAGAGACGGGTGGTCACGAGCCAGGCGTTGACGGTCTTTGGCGACTTCGTCTGCCAGCATAGAAACACCATGCATCCAGGGGTTGAAGGTTTCGGAAAACAGATAACGGCTGGTACGCATCGGGTGCGTCCGTTTCAGCAGTTCGGCCGAAAATGGATTGACGAACATTTGAACCCATGGGCTGACGAACGTCCGATAAAGCGACTCGTTAAGCTCTGATACCGTGCGCACCCGCTCGAACTCTTCGGTCTGTACAGGATACTTCAGGTCCTCGACCTGCCGTTCTTCAAAACGCACCGAATAGTACGGCTTGTGGCAATCGGGATTACCGCTCGGATTGTCAATTTTCATTTCATACAAGCCCGGCTCAAGCGCCTCGATCTCTTCCAGACTCTCAAGAATGGCACGATGTTCCAGCCGGGCGACTTTGGCCGAAACGAAGATGCCGAGATGACCAACATGCGGATTGGTCAAATAGACGATGCGCTGTCCTGCCTGTTTCAGGTCGGCAGTATCTTCGTAGACGGCCGGAATCCAGCCCAACGCCTGATGCGGCGGTGTAATGTTGTCACCGTGTGAAGCGAATATGACCAGCGGATTGCGAATTCGGCGTAAATTGACTGTGCAACCATGGTGAATTTGAAGCTCTCCTTGCTCCAGCTTGTTACCGATGAACAAATTCTCGACAATCGCCACCATTTCCTCGCGGCTGAGAAAATAGAATCCGTTCCACCAGCGCTCAAACTCCAGGAACCTGTCTTGCTCTGTATCGATGTTATGGAACAAATGTGCGTACTTTTCCCAGATTGCTTTTTCGGGCTTGAGATTCTCGAAATTCTGCGCAAGCCACGCACCATCGAAGCGACCATTACCGAGATCCGCTATGAAATGGGTCAACCAGGTTCCACCAAGAAGGCCACCAGAGACGCGCATTGGATTGAAACCGGACTCTCCAGCCCAATAAGATAGCGGAGACCCGTTAAGCACTGTTGGGCCTGTCAGTCCCTCACAATCAGCCGCCAAAAGAGTTACCGCCCAGCCTGCCTGGCAATTGCCGTACAGGACAGGTGGCGTACCACTGTGACGCTGTGCAATTTCAACAACAAAGGTCCGGAGTGCATGATGGACATCTGCCAGCGTTTGTCCGTCTGCTGGGTCGGGGAAAAACACCACAAAATAAACCGGATGACCTTCATGCAGCGCCATGCCGACTTCTGAATCTTGTTTAAACCCTCCGATTCCCGGGCCATGACCGGCACGTGGATCGACCACAATAACCGGAGGCTTTTTGTCATTGACGCAATCCTCCCAACAATCCTCACCAACCTGCGTAATCCGCAACAGGGCATAGTTGGCTGGGTGTTTGAAGCTCCGGGCATCAAGAATTGTTTCGTATTTGAAATCGAGCACAGGCGGTAGGCCCGCGCGCTCATGTTCCATCGTGTTGTTGGCGCGTTGTCGTAACGCGTCACAGAACAAGATAGAACGTTGCCACAGGTCAACATAATAACTTGACGTTTCAGCATGAGGAACTGAGGGTCCCCATGAACTCTGTTCACTTGACGGCGGTTCGACGTTCGGCGCAATGCGGGCCTTTATCCTGGTTTGCGTCGATTTGCTGGCAGCCTGATAGGCTGTCTCGCGAGCTGCAGACAAAGTCATCTCAGGCCCCGATTCTTACTGCCTGCAAAGAAATTGAAAATTGGGCCGAACAACAGCGCAACGTACCATCCGTAGGCGTAGCTTTCTGTGAGCCCTAGCAGAAAGGATTGCCAACTAAGCCAGGTAAATCCCGGTAGTAAAGGAGCCCAGGCCGACTGCATCGCCAAGGCGGGAAACCAGAGATCGAACAAGACACACAGCACGAATGTCGCTGCCAAAAAAAATCCCAGGCTTGCGCCCAAGGCGACAACCGGGATACGCAGACTACCGGGCATCGGCAATGACGGGTCGGAGCGATTGTTCAAATCGGAATTCGTGATCGCATCATACATGATTGCACTCGTTGATTGGTGATCTCGCTTGTTATTTGTGTAATTGTCTTCTGTAACTGATCGACAACAGATCAAATGGGTTTTGTAACAAAGCGTCACAGACAAGACGCTTGTCATGAACTGTTACAAATTTGTGCGCGACCTCGCACGAGTCGGGTTATATTTTGCTCTTATGACTGCTCAGGTTTCAGAACAAGTGGCTCACATATTGGTAGTCGACGATGATCGTGAGATACGCGATCTTCTCGCGCAGTTTCTGACCAAGCACGGATACAGAGTTACGTCAGCTCAGGATGGCCACAACATGCGTCGGGCCTTGGCGAATTGGAGCATCGACCTGATCATCCTGGATCTTATGCTGCCCGGTGAGGACGGTCTTTCGCTATGTCGGAATTTGCGGGCGGAATCTCAGACGCCTATCATCATGCTAACGATGATGAGTGAGGAGACCGACCGAATTGTCGGCCTCGAAATGGGAGCCGACGATTATCTTGCCAAACCCTTTAATCCGCGCGAATTACTCGCACGGATCAAGGCGGTGCTGCGACGGTCCAACCGTGTCTCTTCAAACGCCAAGGATCCTGGGTTGGCAAACTTCCGAACGTTGCGGTTTGATGGATGGCAGCTGGATATTGCGAAACGTCAGTTGAAGTCTCCACAACAGCTGATTATCGACCTGACAAGTGGAGAGTTTGAATTTCTGGTAGCTTTTGTCGAACATCCGCAAAGAGTATTGAGCAGAGATCAACTCCTCGATCTCACACACGGTCGTGCAGAAGTTTTGTTGGACCGAAGTGTGGATATGCAGGTTAGTCGCTTACGCCACAAGATTGAGGTGAATCCAAAGGAACCCGAGCTGATCAAGACTGTACGCGGCGGCGGTTATATATTTGCGGGAGTTGTGACCCATGATGATGGTACCTGACACCGTAGTCGCCCGCGTCTTGCTGGTGCTGATCATCGGACTGACGCTTTCCCATGCACTCAGTGTTGCATTGTACTTATCTGACAGGTCCGCCGCACAGCTGTTTGCGGGTGGTCAGCACATCAAAGAGCAAATTGTGACCGTCGACAGGTTGGTCAATCGTGTGCCGCTGAGCGCTCGGAAAAAAATGGCGGCCATAGCCAGCGATGCAAAGTTACAAGTTACCTGGACGCAACAACCTGCAGTCGACGAAGCATCGGATCGCAGTTGGCAAAGCAATGTTTTCAGAGACGCTCTGGTCGCGCATTTTGGAGAAAACAGCCAGCGGAT
>JBDNEZ010000400.1:0-8320 GCA_041690095.1 Anderseniella sp. | reverse complement strand
GGTAATATGATCGGTGACATTCGCTAAATGCCGACATTGAGGACGAGTGTGATGTTATCTGTAAGTTTGCAGCAGGTTGTTGAACATTTGGAACTCGCTAATGATCAAATGGATTCCTATATCAACCGCGCAAATGGCGAGCTGGTTATAATTGACAATGAAAGCTTATCACTCGCTGAAGATGACGGTGATTTAAAGCATTTACCCGAATGGCAAAGGGAAATGGTTGAGGAAGCGAAACGAGTTCGTGCTGACAAAAATTTCACTGTATTGCCCGACCAATATCACATCAACGAATATCAAATTATGGAGCGATTTTGCCTTTCACTGGATAGTGAGGCAATGCAGAACGATCTGCTCGCAGCTCTTAAAGGTCGCGGTGCATTTGCGCGGTTCAAGTCCTTCATTTATACAGAAAATATTGATGAAAGCTGGTTTGCATTCAAAAGCACAGCCCTCAGACAGATTGCCATTGATTTTCTGGACAGCGAGAATATTCCTTACCAGATCGATTGACCGGTAAGGAGCGCTTGGGAAATGGCCGCAATACAATTCGGCAATACCTGGTGGGGCAAAAAGTGGCTTGATGCCTTGTCTGGCACGGACTATGAGAATCGATTGCCGCGCGGCAAGACATATGCCCGCAACGGCTCGGTCAAAGAGGTTTCCATATCCGGTCATGACGTGAGCGCCCGGGTGCAGGGGTCACGGCCACGCCCCTATCAGGTACGGATTTGTTTGCCGAAATTCTCCGACCGGCACAAACGCGCAGTTGTTGCCGCAATTATCGAGAACCCGTATTTTCTGTCGCAACTGTTGAACCGCAAATTGGCGCCCGGTTTATTTGAGGTGTTTGAAGGCGCCGATATCCCGTTGTTTCCAAAAGCGTGGGAGGATATTTCGGCCCACTGTTCCTGCCCGGACTGGGCTTTTTGCTGCAAACATATCGCGGCAATCATTTATCTGATTGCCAATGAAGTGGACAAAAACCCGTTCCTTTTGTTCGAGCTGCATGATTTCGATATTTTTGCCGCGCTCAAGAGCAAGGGATTCTCTGCGCAAGAACATTCCGCCATTGCCATTACCTCGGCCCAACAGCTGATTTTGAAGTCCGCGCCTGATGCCACGGCGGAGTTGCCGGACCGCGAGCGTGAGATCGAACTGCAAAAAATTGATTTTTCACAAATTCAACCTGCCGGCAAAGAGCTGATGTCCTTGTTGAGCAGCAGACCGTTGTTCTACCTGGAAAAGGACTTCAAACCGCTTCTGGAAAAAATGCTGACCGGTCTTGCGCGCCAGGCAGGCATGGAAACACGCAGGCTAAAATCAATCCCGGAGAATTACGGCAAGAATAAACCTCCGGCTGTCTTCACGCAAACCGAAATCGCGATATCGAATGACCTGGAGCTGTCCGGTCTAAAACTGATCTCGGCACAGCGTGTCATCGCACCTTATGAATGGGGTGGGTTTTCTCCTGTGTTTCAAGAGTTGTTCATCATCCCATGGTGGCAGTTCCGTTCGCACACAAAGAGCGTGGTCACGTTGGCACTGCTGACCCATTTTGCCCTGAGACTTATTGAACAGGGCGCCATCCTTCCACAATTACTGGCGGTGGAAGGCGGTCACCGTATCCGTTGGCTGCCGGCCTATATCATTCCCAATGTTGCGCAAAATTTTGATGCGCTTTGCCATTTGTCAGATCAGGAACTGATCAGCGCGCCATATTTGAGCAAACACGAGCAGATCAACACAGTGTTGTCCGGTATCATCGGCAAATTTATCGATCAATTCGCCAAGTACGTGAACGCGATACCGGACAACGATATTACCCGTCTGTTCTTCAACGGCAAGATTGTGAATGCCACAGCGGCTTTTGGCAGCCGGGAGGTGCCGGAAAATATCGCCCTGTGGTTGAGTAACCTTCAAATTGCCCAAAAACACCTTGTTCCGATTGTCAAAGTTGATGAGATCACGAACGGATTTACGCTTGATCTGCTGATTGAGAATCGCAAAAAGCCCTTGATTGAGCCGGTGTCTCTGAAAGCCGTGCTCAGCCAGAAACAGCATACCGCGATCAGATATGATGTTTTAAAAGACGTAACCCGGCTGGCTGATTACGTGCCGGAAATAGCCGATCTATTGTCGAGCAATGGCAAAATTCGCCCGGTGTTCGCACCATCAGCATTCGAGATAATGCTATTTCGCCATTTACCCACATTGCGGTTGTTGAATGTTCCAGTCCTGTTGCCCAAGGGGCTGGATCATCTCATACGGCCACAGATCGGCGCCAAAGTCACAACCCGCAGTCCTGCGACAGCCAAATCCTATTTGTCACTGCAAAATGTGCTCGATTTTGAATGGCAGGTCGCACTTGGTGATCAATTGCTCAGCAGGCAGGAGTTTGTGAAACTTGTCGGCCAGCAAAGGGGGATCGTCAAACTCAAGGACCAGTTCGTTTATCTTGACGACAAGGAAATCGAAAGAATACTGAAAAGCCTTGATGCAGGGAGCCCGCGCCTTACCCCCGGCGAGGCCTTCAAGAGCGTCCTTGCAGGTGAACATGATGGCAGCAAACTGCATCTTGATGACCATGCCAAAGACATGATCAAGGAGATGTTGAAGGCCGCTTCCATTGCAGTGCCGGCAGAGCTGAAGGCAACACTGCGTGATTATCAAAAGCGCGGTTTTGAATGGCTTGCCCGCAACACAGCGCTTGGATTTGGCAGTCTGCTAGCCGACGACATGGGCCTTGGAAAAACCATTCAGATCATTACGCTATTGCTGCAATTCCTGAAAGACGGCCGTTTGGACGAGGCTCCGGCATTGGTTGTGGTTCCCACGTCGCTGTTAACCAACTGGCAGCGTGAGTTGGAAAAATTTGCCCCTGATTTAAAATTCTACACTTATCATGGCAGTGACCGCAGGTTCGACTTTGATGGTGTTCATGTGGTTCTGGCGACTTATGGTTTATTGCGCCGCGATGAGGAAAATTTTTCCAAACCGAGATGGGCGCTGATGGTTGTAGACGAGGCTCAGGCGATCAAGAACCACGGCACCGGCCAAGCAAAGGCTGCAAAAAAAATCAATGCCGGTGCCCGAATTGCCATGACCGGCACGCCGGTGGAAAACCGCCTGTCAGAATATTGGGGGATTTTTGATTTTCTCAATAAAGGCTATCTGAAAGGCAGCAAGGCATTTCACGACGAGTACGCTGTTCCCATCGAAATCGACCGCAACCAGGAAAAACTGCAAAAATTCCTCACCATCACCACGCCATTCGTGTTGCGGAGGTTGAAATCCGATAAATCAATAATCAAGGACCTGCCGGACAAAGTCGAAATCGATCAATTCTGCCAATTGGGCAAAAAACAGGCAGCGCTTTATCAAAGCACTCTAGATCAGATCATGCAGCAGATTGAGGGGAGTGAGGATATAGAGCGCAGAGGCCTGATTTTAAAATTGATCACCGCCCTTAAACAGGTTTGCAATCATCCGTCGCATTTCCTGAAGAAGCGAACCATTGATCCCGATATTTCCGGCAAAACAGTACTTTTGATAGCCCTGCTGACGACCATCTATGAAAATCAGGAAAAGGTTTTGATCTTCACCCAGTACACGCAAATGGGGGAATTGCTGCAAAAGCTGATAACCGAGGAATTTGCAACTGAACCTTTATTTCTGCATGGCGGGCTTTCACGTAAACGCCGCGATGAGATCGTCGATGATTTTCAGACCAAACCGTACGTCCGGACAATGTTGTTATCGTTGAAGGCCGGCGGTACCGGATTAAATCTGACCGCAGCACAAAATGTCATTCATTTTGACTTGTGGTGGAACCCGGCCGTGGAAGCCCAGGCAACAGACCGCGCTTACCGCATCGGCCAAACCCGAAACGTCATGGTTCATCGGCTTATTTCGCGTGGCACGTTTGAAGAGAAAATCAATGATATGCTGAAAGACAAACGCGAACTGGCTGAACTCACCGTTGCGGCCGGAGAGAAATGGATTGGAGATTATTCAAATAAAGACCTGCGCGAAATCTTCACCCTCCAATGAAACAAATCCAGTATCAAAAACCTGGCACGATTCACGATCATTTGCCCGTTTCCCGCAGACGCTGCTGCTCCGTTGAGCGGTTTGTTGATGATGAACAGCAGTCGTGGCTGGCCCGGCGATTGCCAGGCCGCCCAGGACTTGCTGTCTTCCTTGAACTTCAGCTCCAGTTGCAGGGTGTGCAGGACACAGGAATAGAACGCGAAAGCCTGCTCAAAGTCTGAAACGCCCAGATTGACGTGTGCAAACATTTACGGCCTTTTGCGGACATTTGCTGCTGATGGTTTCTTGTCCTGCATTCACCGGCAAATCGTCATTCCTCTTCCGTCGAGTCTACACCTGAAACATATTTCGCACTGTAAGCCTGCTCACCCAGCCGTTCGATCAGGCTGAGTTGAAGTTCAAGCCAGCTTTTGTGGCCCTCTTCGTCAAGTACGATTTCTTCAAACAATGTCCGGGTGCCGATGTCACCGGTTTCGGCTGCATGCTGTGAGGCCTTGGTGTAGAATTCTATGGCTTCTTCTTCATCGGCCAGGTCTGCCTTGAACATCTCGACCAGGGAGTCGGCCTGCGCCGGTTGCTTGTAAAACCCCAATTCCGCCTTGCCGTGGAAGAACATGATCCTGGCCATGAACAGATCGGAGTGACCGAGTTCCTCGTGCATTTCCTCGCGCATTTGAGCCGCCAGTTTATCCAGCCCCCAATCGTCGAGCACATGGGCATGCAATTGATACTGGTGAGCGGCGGTCATCTCCATCTGCAAGGCCTTTTGCAGATGCGTCATGGTTTGATCATTGGACATTCTGGTCACTTCATTGTTGGAGGGGGGGGTAAAGATGTCCTAGTTTAGGTTTTTAAAGCACTTTGCATTTGATGTGAATCAATCGAACCGGCTCCGATCTTGTTTGGGTGCGCCTTCCGAAAACTGTTCCTGACGTTTCGGAAGGCGCAATTGGTTGAATAGCCAGTCAGCAACCAGCAGGCCTTGTTATCAGAAGCATTCGACGACGATCTTGCCCTTTGCCGTGCCGGTTTCGATGAGTGCATGGGCTGCCCGGATGTTTTCGGCGTTGATCGGGCTCAGCACCTGGCTGAGTGTGGTGCGAATTCGCCCCGCGTCAATCTCGTGCGCTACGTAGGTCAGCAATTTGTGCTGCTCTATCATGTCCGGTGTTTCAAACATGGCGCGGGCAAACATGAACTCCCAGTGCAGGCTGGCTGCCTTGGTCTTCATGCCCGCCATCGGCATCGTCACGTCGGTGTTGTCGATTGAGACAATCGCACCCTGCGGGCGGATCAGCTCAACCGCCGTTTCCCAATGCCGCATGTCATTGAAGATCGCAATGTGATCCACATGTTTGTAGCCCAGGGCCCGCACCTGCTCAGCCATCGGTTCGCGGTGATTGACAACATGATCCGCACCGAGTTCCTTCACCCAACCGGTCGTTTCAGGCCGCGAGGCCGTGGCGATGATCACAAGCCCGGCCGCCTTGGCCAGTTGAATGCCGATCGATCCGACACCGCCACCTGCCCCGATGATGAGCACCGATTGGCCCTTGTCGGCACCGTCGCGATCAATACCGAGACGGTCAAACAACGCCTCGTAGGCGGTAATCGTTGTCAGCGGCAGCGCGGCGGCTTCGGCAAAACCGAGGCTCTTCGGCTTGAGCCCGACAATGCGCTCGTCCACCAGCTGGAATTCCGCATTGGACCCGGACCGGGTAATGTCGCCGGCATAGTAGACTTCGTCGCCGGGCTGGAACAGCGTGACATCCGGGCCGACGGCCTCGATAACGCCGCTGGCATCCCATCCAAGCACGCGCGGCGGGTCTTCGACTGCGTCTTTCGGCGCGCGGACCTTGGTGTCGACCGGATTGATTGACACGGCCTTGACGGCAACCAGAATGTCACGGCCCGACGCTGTCGGCCTGGGCAGCTCCACGTCGAGAAACGCGTTCGGGTTTTCGACCGGCAGATAGTGTGTCAACGCGACAGCTTTCATTTTACAGTTCTCCTGGTTCAGGATGTCTTTGGCTGTTGTGGCCACAGTCCTGATGTTTTGTGAATTGGTATAGTGATTTTCTCGGTTTGCGGCCTGCTGCAGTCGATCAGCCGATGGGGCTCATTTCGTACAGTGTGGCTTTCGCAATAGCACCGTGCGTTGTCTGTCCATAGGCGGCCAGATGCGGGGCATTCATGTGGGCCTGCCACAACTCGCGCGATTGCCAGGTTTCATAGAACATGAAATGTGCCGGATTGTCATTGTCGCGGTGCAGGTCATACTGGATGCAGCCCTGTTCGGCACGCGTAACGGGCACCAGCTTTTCCAGTTCTGCCCTGACCAGTTCAATCTGGTCGGGGTCGGCGTGAATGTTCGCCACGATGGTCAGTCGGGTCATTGCCCTGGTTCCTTGTTTGACGTCTTGAGTGGTATAGCTGCTTGCCACAACCGGTTAAACCGCCCGGATGCGAAAAGATAATCCGGAAAAACCCGTATAACGTTGATCAGCAACATGGCCCGGACGGCTACGAGGCTTCAAATCGCAGTTGAGCTTCGGCCACGGCGCATTCGTTCTCAACCGCCCAGTTGGTCAGCGCCTTGAGCGGTACGGTCAGCGACTGCCCCAGGGACGTCAGGCTGTAGTCTACCCGCGGCGGGATCGAGGGGGTCACAACCCGTTCGACCAGTCCGTCCTTTTCCAGCGAGCGCAGCGTCGAGGTCAGTGACTTCTGGGTGACGCCGCCTATCGAGCGCTTGAGTTCGGAAAATCGCTTGGGGCCTGCGTCCAGGTGGGCCACGACAAGCACCGACCATTTGCTGCCGACGGTTTGCAGCAGGCGGCGCACCGGGGCGCACCGCGGTTCATCATGGCTCGGCATTGGTATCATCGGCGATACTCCGGTGTAGAAATCGTGCCGTCTTGCGGCGTGGCGTGATCTGACCTAAGTGCAGCAGGTATACAACTGATACCACCGGTTCCATTCGCAACCAAGGCCAATCTCATGTCCGACCTCAACGAACAGGCACGTCCGCTTGCCCCTGCTATTCCCGGGGCAACGGATGCGCAGCGCAAACGCGGTCGCACGCTGGCCATGTTCCACGCCATGCATCTTCGCGATATGGCACAGGTGCGGGCGCTGGTTGACCGGATCGAGGTTGACGCCGCCGCCGCCGGCGTCCTGTCCGAAACGATTGCCAGGCTTGAAATGACCGAAAACCTGCGCGGGTTTGGCGCGCTGTGTGGTCGCCAGTGCAATCATCTCCTGTATCATCATGGCGCCGAAGAACAGCAGATATTTCCGCTGCTGGAGGCGCGTGCCGATGCCGGCCTGCGCGCCGTGATCGACAAGCTGAGGCAGGAACATAACGTCATTCACAACCTGCTGGAAGCGCTTGGCGCTCAGGCGGATGCCGTGATGGCAGCGCCCGGCCCGGACAGCTATGCCGCACTCAAGGATACGTTCGACAAGCTGGAAACAGCGATCAAGTCCCACTTCTCATATGAAGAAACCGAGCTCGAAGAAGCCCTCGGGGTCTTCAATGTTATCTGAATTCCTGAAAGGATTTAACCTGATGACACTCAAGCTGAAAATCATCATCGGATCGACCCGCCCCGGCCGTGTCGGCCCGACAGTGGCCGCTTGGGTAGACCAGGCTGCCCGCGCCCACGCGGCATTTGACGTTGATCTGGTCGACCTCGACACACTGGCCCTGCCATTGATCGACGAGGCCAGCCACCCTGCGGCGCAAAACTACACCCATGATCACACCAGGCGCTGGAGCGCCATCGTTGCTGAGGCCGATGCCGTGGTTTTTGTCACGCCGGAGTACGATTATTTTGCGCCGGCCAGTTTGGTCAATGCCGTCCAGGTGCTGTATCGGGAGTGGAACTACAAGGCTGCCGGCATCGTCAGTTACGGCGGCGTTTCGGGCGGATTGTGTTCCTCGCAGACCTTGCGCCGCTTGTTGAGCAATGTCGGTGTCATGGCCATCCCGCAGGTCGTCCCGGTGCCGTTCGTTGCGGAGTTCATCGATGATGAAGGTGTGTTCTCGGCGAACGACAAGATGTCGGAAGGCGCAACCCTGATGTTCGACGAATTGGCAAAGTGGGCGACGGCCCTGAAGCCGATACGGTCATCCTGATTCATACTTTCAGCAGACGCATGCCGGATTGACGCAGACGAACCCGTGGTGTTCTTGTTGCTGGTCGTGAGGCCAGAGTATCCAGGCAGGGAACGAGTGCGATGACGGCGAATGGGATCAGGC
>JBDNEZ010000399.1:0-4144 GCA_041690095.1 Anderseniella sp. | reverse complement strand
TACTGACGCCGCTGGTCGACAACGCCCTGTTCGCCGTGGTGGACCGCATCGGCGTCGGCAGCAATCTGGAAGAGTTTGTGTTCGATGAGCCGTGGCAGGTCCGCCGGGCTTAGGGTTAGAATCATGGGGGTCAGGACCAATCCTCTCGAAAACCAGCGAACGGTTGCTGTGCAGACTCTTCTTCCGTTGTACTGTAGAATAAAAAACTGCGGTTTTGGCCCTAAGCCGGGATTTTCAGGCTGCCACGAAAAATGATCGCGCTCACTCAGCAGCAGAATATTGAGGTTGCTGGTCGAGAAGCCCTTCCGATCGAACTTCTTCAAATATCCAGTTCCTGAATTTGTCAATATCCGGACGCTTCTTGCGTCTCTGCGAGTACGCAAAGGAATAAATGGCAGATGACGGACTTTCGATATTGAACAGGCGTTGCAGCCGTCCCTCAGAAATTGTGCTGCGAGCCATGGCATCATAAGCTAACGCCACGCCCTGCTGTTCTTCCGCTGCAGTGAGGGCTAATTCACAATGCGCTAACCGTGGGCCACTCGGCAAACCGGTTTCGTTCACTCCAGCTTCAGCAAACCAGGCGGCCCAGCCATCATCAACCTCGTCATGTAGCAATGTGGTATACAGCAAGTCTGCAGGTTCATGGATATTCTCACGTTTAATGAACTCAGGGGCGGCAACCGGGTAGCGACCTGAACGCATCATAGGCTCTACAATGGCGGCTTCCACAGGCTCAGATCGCCAGTGAATAACAACGTCCGCATCGTTGCGAGAGAAATCCATACAGGGTGCTCCGTCGGACACGGATATGACAATGCGCTCCCTTTCCGGACAACGGTTGAGGCGTGGCACAAGCCAACGCGCAGCAAATCCCGGTGTAGACAAAACCCGGAGCGCACTTGCTGGTTTGTTTGCAGAGATACGCCGGGTGCTCGCTTCAAGTGCATCGAGAATTGGCGTCAGGTCCTTCAGGTACTCGTTGCCGGCTTTGGTCAGCAACAAGCCTTTTGGTTCGCGAACAAACAACGGGATTCCCAAAAGAAGTTCCAGTGACTTTACCTGATGGCTGATGGCTGATGGCGTCAATGACAATTCGACCGCTGCGTCTCGGAAGCTCAAGCGCCTGGCAGCCGCCTCGAACGCCCGAAGCGCAGATTGCGGTGGAAGGTGGCGATTGCCGGCACATGAATTATTTTCATCAGCCAATGAAATACCTTCGTTTGAATGTCCCTCTCTGGGAAGCTTAGCATAAGAACGGCATCAACCACATCACTCAAGGAGAAACCGCATGTCAGTTTTCGAAACCAGCATTAAACATTGTGCAGCAATGGCTTTCCTGTCCGGCATTCTGATTGGTGGTGCCAGTATTGCTATTATAGGCCCTGCTGCAATTGCGGCAGCGACTGCTCCCACTGCGCACAAAGGGCTGAAGGTTGAGGCACTGGGGGTTATTCCTGCCCACTCTATGGAAGCAACGATCGGACTTGAAGGCCACAAGCTCCAGCTCCGCGCCATAACCATCGAACCTGGCGGCCATATTGCTAAGCATAGTCACGAAACACGCCCGGGCCTCGTTAAGGTCATTGACGGTGAATGGGTCGAGGGGCGCCCTTCCAGTGAGGTCAGCTTTGCAGCTGGAAAGGCGGAAGCCATTATTGAGGATGAAGACACCACGCACTGGTTTTTCAACCGCAGCGACAGACCGGCAACGGCAATTGTCTGTGACATTGTCCCCGATAAGTGAGCCAGCAAGATCATGAATGGCGACCAGATTTCATCTGGCCTACAAACAGGTGCCTCAACTGAAGTGAGGCGCAGAATGGCCGCTATCCTTGTGGCCGATATTGCCAGTTACAGTCGGTTGATGGGCGAGGACGAAGCAGCGACTTTGCTCGAAATGCAAAAGTTTCGTTTCTCATTGGTGGACCCCACGATTGGTCAGCATCATGGCCGCATCATCAAGACAATGGGCGACGGCCTGCTTGTTGAGTTCGCGAGCGTCCACGATGCAATTAAATGCTCACTCGCAGTCCAGCGTGGCATGGTAGATCGAATGAGGGGCGTCCCTGAAAATAGACAGTTCAGATATCGAATGGGTATCAATCTTGGCGATGTGCTGTCTGAAGGTGATGATGTCCATGGAGACGGCGTTAACATTGCAGCACGCTTGCAGGAGATTGCAGAACCCAACGGGATTGCCATATCGAGTGTCGTGTTGGGTCACCTGGAAGATGAACTCCAGCATGCATTCGCAGACATGGGTGCACATGAACTAAAGAACATCACTCGCCCGGTCCGCGTTTATCATTACAGTGCCGATGCCCATGCAAAAGCCAAGAACATCGCAATTCGTCCGTTCATTGACCCCCCTGATGACAAGCCAATGCTCATCACCGGCGGTTGCCTGTGTGGAAATGTGCGCTATCAGGCGACGACAAGACCGCTTGGTTCCATGCTTTGTCACTGCAGAATGTGCCAGCGTTTCTCCGGAGCTCCCATCCTTGGTGGCACAACCTTTCTGACTGAAACGCTGACCTTCACCCGAGGGAAACCAAAGATGTTTGTGTCGTCGAAAATCGCCCGGCGGGGATTCTGTGGCAACTGCGGTACAGCTCTGATCTACCAGGGCACTCTGGGCGTCTGGACGAAGTGGAGCATGATTTTCACCGCCAGCCTGGATGAGCCGGAGAAATACCCGCCGACCTATCATCTCGGTATCGAGAGCACTATGCCATGGCTCGATATTCACGATGATCTCCCGCGTACCAGGTGCAGGGATTCTCCAAGCCTTGTGGATGCCTACAGGACAGTGAATGAAGAGGTGCCGTAGACCAGTCAACCGCAACCCGGTTTAGTGATGTGGTGATGTGGTGATGTGGTGATGTGGTGATGTGGTGATGTGGTGATGCTGAATGGGCTAAACCTGCCCCACTGGCAAGGTGTAAGGTTCTGGATACTGGCGCGCCCGCTGTCGGGGTTTGCCGAAACATTCTCGCAATATATCGCCGAAGTACAGCCCGGCGGCGGCAGCGAGACACCGGAAACAGATGCGCGCGCGCAAGCCGTGTTGTTCGTGGTCGACGGCGACCTGGCCCTGACCATTGACGCCGCCACACACACACTGGCGGCGGGTGGCTATGCCTATATCCCGCCGGGCAGTGACTGGCAGGTAACCAACTCATCAGCCGCACCGGTGCGCTTCCACTGGATCCGCAAGGCCTATGAAAAAGTCGATGGCGTCGACATACCGGAAGCCTTCGTGACCAGTGATCGCGATGTTGCGCCGATCGCCATGCCCGACACCGATGGCAAATGGGCCACCACGCGTTTCGTCGACCCGGCAGATGTCCGCCATGACATGCACGTCACCATCGTCACGTTCGAACCCGGCGCGGTGATCCCGTTCATGGAAACCCATGTCATGGAGCACGGGCTTTATGTGCTGGAAGGCAAGGCGGTGTACCGATTGAACGAAGACTGGGTCGAGGTCGAGGCCGGCGACTTCATGTGGCTGCGCGCCTTCTGCCCGCAGGCCTGTTATGCCGGCGGTCCGGGCAAGTTCCGCTATCTGCTGTACAAGGACGTCAACCGTCACATGACACTGAAGCCCGGCCAATGAGCCCGCACCAGATCACGCTGCAACCGCTGACCCAGGCTGCCTTTGCCCCCTTCGGTGATGTGCTGAAAGCAACCGGCGAGCCGGACAAGATCATCAATGCCGGCATGTGCGGCCGCTTCCACGACCTCGCCAGGCTGGACTTCACCGGCACCAATGCCCGCGCCGGCATAAGCCTGTTCCGCTCCCGCGCCCGCAGCCTGCCTTACACACTGGACATGATGGAACGCCATCCACTCGGCTCACAGGCGTTCCTGCCCATGTCACCCGACCCCTTCATGGTCATCGTCGCACCCGACGATGCAGGCCAGCCCGGCACACCGCTCGCATTCCTCACCACCCCCGGCCAGGGCGTGAACTACCACCGCAACACCTGGCACGGCGTACTGACGCCGCTGGTCGACAACGCCCTGTTCGCCGTGGTGGACCGCATCGGCGTCGGCAGCAATCTGGAAGAGTTTGTGTTCGATGAGCCGTGGCAGGTCCGCCGGGCTTAGGGTTAGAATCATGGGGGTCAGGACCAAT
>JBDNEZ010000398.1:0-11690 GCA_041690095.1 Anderseniella sp. | reverse complement strand
TACTGACGCCGCTGGTCGACAACGCCCTGTTCGCCGTGGTGGACCGCATCGGCGTCGGCAGCAATCTGGAAGAGTTTGTGTTCGATGAGCCGTGGCAGGTCCGCCGGGCTTAGGGTTAGAATCATGGGGGTCAGGACCAATTGTCCAAGAATCAGCCAGCGTCAGAGATCATTTGGAGGTCTCAGTAGGGCGGAGAGCTGTCATTCGCTGTGTTTGCGAACCAGACGGGTGCACTTTTTGGAAGCGGACATTCAATACGCAGCGAAAGCGCTATGCGGATATGCGCTGCAGATGTCTGCTCCGAGCCCAAATCGACCAAGTTTTTTAGCGGCGATTGCCGTCGGATTCTTGTGTTATAGTAGTGGCTGAGTTGAGTCTGAAAGGTCCAAAATGACAACCGACCACGAAAGTGTTCTTGCGACGCTTGATGAGTATGCCGAAGCCTATTGTGGGAAAGACCTTGAAAGACTGATGGCAATCTTCGTTGACGGAGATGACATATCGATCATCGGAACAGGCAGCGATGAACTCTGTGCGGGCAGACACGCCGTCGCTTCGATTTTTTCACGCAATTTCAACGAAGCAACGGCCACGAGTTTCCAATGGGGCTGGAAGGACGTCGCGATTCACGGCAACGCAGCAACTGTTGCTATCCAACTCGCGATCCATCTGACAATCAACAACCAAGCCATAGAAGTGCCTTTGCGTTGGACTGTCTCGCTTGTCAGGGTCGGACAGGATTGGAAATGGATACACCGGCATGCTTCTTCTGCTGCTAGCTCGCAAGATGCAGGTACCGCTTACCCAACGGGTAACTAAAAAGACCAAATGGCTGGAATGTCCGCTCTGCCGACCTTGGTATCGAGCGCAGCGGACGGCGGCTCCGACCCCTTTTGCCAGATGCTGACATCAGCATGAATGTCGGCTTTATCGTTGCGACTACGGTTTCATGTGATGTTACCAGCTGCTATACATAGTAAATGCTGAAGTTCGATGAGCAAACGACCAAACTGCTTGAAATCGCCTACCAGGGCGGTGACGTAACTCGACGAAGGCGTAAAGCCTTCGACGCTCTGTACCTTTCCGAAGGTGATACAGTCGTAGATATCGGGTGCGGAAATGGACTTTTGACTGAAGAGATCGCGCGTGCCGTTGGTAGGAAGGGGCGTGTCGTCGGTGTCGACCCCAGCACAGACATGCGTGCCCCAGCCAGATCGCGCTGTGATGCATTTCCGACGGTTCAAATCGAGGATGGCTTAGCCAATGCGCTACCGTTGCGAGACGGTGAGGCTAACAAAGCTGTTGCAGTCCAAGTGCTTGAATATCTCCCAGATATTCCATCGGCTATTCGTGAAGCCCACCGAGCTCTACGTTCTGGTGGCCGGTTTGTCGCGGTTGATACCGGTTGCAAGACACTGGACTGGTTCTCTGAGGATAAAGACCGAATGTTACGCGTCCAGGCAGCTTGGGATCATCATTATACCGAGGCCCATGTGGCGGCACTTTGGCCCAGCTTAACGCGAGATGCCGGTTTTGCAGCCATCGAAGTTGAACCATTCACGTTCTGTGATGTTACTTTGCGGCCCGATGGTATCGCTTTCATGTTGATGCACTTGATGTCACGCTACGCCGCTGAAAACGGCCATATGACAGAGGCTGAAACTAAAGCTTGGTTTGACGAACAAGTGGAACTCGCAAATCAGGGACGCTTCTTCTTTTCACTTACTTATTATCGGATGAGCGCTATCAAGTTGTAGATGTATGTTGGCACACTTGTCGATCTCGGCCATCGCTCTCGACTTTTTCGAGCAAAGTTGTCATTGGTGCCGCTCGATTGACAGGTAGCTTCTCCGCTTAGCTGTCATTGGCTCCCGAGGAATGCTGCCCGAAGAGCGAATGTCAGCTTAGGGGAAGCTGCAGCGCAGTATGAATAGAACTCGTAAAGGTCGGCTTTGGGCCGTTATCTCCATTCAGCTAGTATTGATTTGACCTTTTGATTGGACTCGACGCAGATAATTCGAGCTCAGAGATTCACTGGCACAGCCCCCTGCGACATAAGCCTTGCAGCGCAGTTTTGCGCATGCTCCGCAATCGTTCGCGGATCAAAGCCAGTCAACTCGCCACCCCCGACAACCTGCCTGTCCTCGATCAGCAGGTCACGCACCTGCAGCGGGCCGCGTGGTGACAACGCTGTCAATGCGGCCAGGCACCGTTGCGCCACCAAATGTAGCAATCTCAAAGACTTCCCTTGCCGGAATGCCTCGGCCCTCAAGGGAGATGCCGATTAGCTGCCGGCCGCCCCACCGGGTTGGCACGGTCGCAGAAGCAAACAGGTCAATTTACTTCAACAAGCCGGGCCAGTTCCTGTTGGCCGACGCGATGTGGCCGGGCACATCGCCCTCGCACCTTTTTTGAACGGACCTGCTGTAGTTCAGATAGAGCCTGCCGCCGACGATGGATCATGCGTCGGGGTCTGTCGAGGCGGTGTAGCCTTGCGACACGGCCCAGACACAATACCCGCCATAAAGGGGCGCGTATTTTTCGGGCGCTGCGGCAAAGCGCTTGCGGTTGGCAACGCTGCTGAAGCGCCACGTGGCACCGTTCCATTTATGGGTGACCTTGGCCTTGCCTGCGACCGGGTGGCCTTTCGCCGGGGATACACCCACGGCCGGTCCCGGCGTATCGCGACGCAGCCGGTTCCTGGCTTTCGCCGGGGGCAACCCTGGATTGCCGGTCTCATCGAACTTCGTTTTCCGTAGTGACGCAGGAAAATCAGCTGTTGAGTGTGAGGGATCATTGGCGCGGAACAGAACGCAAACCCTATGAACCATGGCTGGTGATGCCTCAAGCCTGACGTCGCGGCGGAAGATTGCCCTGTGATGGAAATCCCGGATATGCGTTGATCTGCTCAAGGCCTGATGACCAGGACGGTTGTTCAGCGGCAAATATTCTGATCCGCTCGGCAACGTCCGGCTCTCCGTGCAGAGAACCCGCCGGAACGATCACCTTCGATCCATCGCCGCTGGACCAGGGAACGCCCGAACCGCATATCCGGCAGAATGATTTGGAGATATCGCGCCCCGGCACCTGATAGCTGGCGATATTTTCAGTGCCGCCGAGCCAGGTGAACCCGTCAGCTCCCACGAAAAGGTTCGATGCAAATGCCGATCCGGTGATCTGTCTGCACTGATTACAGCTACAGAAGAACAGCTTGTCGAAAGCCTTGACGACCTCGAACGAGACCGCGCTGCACAGGCAGCTCCCCTTGAGTTTTCCCATCGTATCAATCCTCTGCTATTGGTTCAGCAAGCCGCCCGATGCATCGCAAACGATCCTCGGCCAGTGAAGTCATTCGGTGAAGGGTGACGTGCGCGGGTTCGCGGCGCCGAATGAGATCGGCTGCTTCGCCGACGATCACCGCGGCAACATCTGTGTCGCCCGCCGCCGAAGCGGCCTCGAAACGGGCCTGCTCTTCGGCAAGGTTTTGCGTGAGGCCGTCCTCGTCCGCACTCCACCGTCGCGTGAAGGCATTGCGCATCGTGCGGAGGGTCCAGCCCGATGGCCAGTCGAGACCACGCGCCATGTCGAATATGGAACTGCGTTCGGTATCGTCACCGGAACCGCTGACGACGGCTTGTTTGGCGTTGTCATGGGCGAGGGATTCGTCGCTGGCAAAGAAACCGGTTCCACACAACACGCCCGATGCACCCAGCGCCAGAGCCGCAGCCAACCCGCGTCCATCGGCGATGCCGCCTGCGGCAATGACCGGTATGTCTTGCGCAATATCGACAACCGCCGGGACGAAGGGCAACGTCGCTCTGGTGCCGCCGTGTCCGCCTGCCTCGCTACCCTGGGCCGCGATGGCATCGACTCCAGCGTCCACCGCTTCGCGCGCCTGGTCCAGGGTCTGCACCTGAACGATGAACTTCGTCTGTGCGTCCCTGACTCGAGGGACAAACGGTTTGAAATCACCGAACGAGAGCATCAGCGCGGCAGGCGCACGGTCGAGAACAAGATCGAGCAGATGCGGCCGACGGGCCAGCGACCAGGTAATAAAGCCTGCCCCGATCCGCGCATCGCCGGCAGCGTCGAACTCGCGCATCAGCCAGTCGGCGTCGCCATAGCCACCGCCGATCAGGCCCAAACCGCCTGCTCTGCTCACGGCCGCAGCAAGCGCACCGCCGCTGACACCCGCCATCGGTGCCAGCAGGACGGGATGTTCGATGCCGAAAAGATCACACAGAGGTGTGCGAACAGACATTCCGGTCAACTCGCTACTGCGCGGCGGTACTGTTCCACCGGCAGGCCACCGATCCCCCAATCCTCAAGCGCAACTTCGTCGATGACGACAAAAGTCATCGCAGGAGACTTGTCGAGAACCCGGACCAGCAAATCGGTAACGCCGCTGATGAGTTCGGCCTTCTGTGCGGAGGTAACGCCCTCTCGCGTCACCTTGATGTTTACATATGGCATGAAGTCTCCTTTCAGGAATCGTGTTCAGTGATGTGGAAAACCTTGGCCATGATCCGCCACGCGCCGTCAGTACGAACCAGGGTCAGGAAGTCGATGAAGTCACGTGTGCCGATAGAGCAGCGAACGCGGGCAAAGGCGGTGTTGTCGCCCGCGAACTCGATAGCATCGATCATGTCCCGGCGAGGTTCAGCCCGTGACGCTGGAGATTTCCGCTGCTCCACCACCGGGAAATATTCATCCATCGTACGATAGAGCAACGGCACCTCGTCCGCAGTCGCGTAGATTGCCTTTGGGTGAAACGCGATCGACAGCCTGTCAGTGTCGGCGTGATAGAGACCATCGAAATAGGTCTCCAGCACGCCGGTTACGGCGGCAAACTCGCTCATGCCACCTGCTCTTGCTCGATCAGTCCCTCGGTGACCATCGCCTTGACGACGGCTGGACGCGCAGCGACACGGGTCACATAGCCCTGGGTTTTTGGATATGCGTCGAGACTCACACCGACGAAATTCGACCAGTTCAGCACCACGAACGCGTAGGCATCCGCGACGGTGAAAGTGTTGCCGAGAAGGTAAGCCCGTCCATCTGCGAGGTGTCGTTCGATGTGCGCTACGCGGCGTCCGATACCGTCCTCTGCATGTTGCTTTGCGTCGGCATCGAGCGTGACGCCTGAAAAAAACGGGCTGAAGGATTTATGCAATTCGGACGATACGAAGTTGAGGGTTTCCTGAAGCCTTGTGCGCTCCAACGTACCGTTCGGCGGTGCAAGTCCGGCATCAGGCATCAGATCAGCCAGGTACTGAAGCACGGCAGGGTTTTCCGTAATGATGTCACCTTCGTCGTTGACCAACGCCGGGACATAGCCGTTCGGGCTGATCTTGCGAAAATCCTCGCCAGCTTCGGTCTTGCCCGCAGCGGTATCTGTCTTGTCGAGTTCAAACGGTATGCCGAGTTCATTCAGGATGATGTGGGATGCCATCGAGCACGCACCGGTTTTATAATAAAGCTTCATGAGAGTTGTCTCCATTCGATCGGTTGATTGGTTCGATGAACAGGAGATAGAGCAGTGGGTAACTGTTGACAACTAGGTTTCTAACCGATACTGCATTATGGAGTTACCCGCTGGAAACCTGGTTACCCGATCATGCCGCTCAAAGTCCGCAAGAACAAAAGCCCAGGCCCGCCGCAGCCGTGCATGCTGACCCATTGCATGGCTGTGATCTCGGGCGCATGGGCGGCCAACGTGATCTGGTCATTACGCGCTGGTCCGCGCAGGTTTAATGAGTTACGCGGTGACATACCGCCGATCTCTGCAAAAGTTCTGTCAACGCGGTTGAGCGAATTGCAGCAACGCGGTGTGCTGCGCCGGGACGTTCAGCCGACATCACCACCCTCGGTGGAATACGCCCTGACGGAACTGGGCGCGGAACTCGTACCCGCGCTCGAAGCTATCGTGCAGGTCGGGCACAGATTGAAGGCGATCGGCCATGAATGACAATCGAATTTGATCGCTTTTTTCGCAATGTTAAAGCTGGAGCATCATTCGAACAGATGGATGGATATTGCTTACTTCAACACCTTGGGCCAGTTCCTGTTGGCCGAAGCGATGTGACCGGGCACATTGCCCTCCCACGTCTTTTGTACGGATTTGCTGTAGTTCAGATAGAGCTTGCCGCCGACGATGGACCATGCGTCAGGGTCTGTCGACGCGGTATAGCCTTGCGACACGGCCCAGGCACAATAGCCGCCATACCGGGGCGCATATTTTTCGGGCGCAGCGGCAAAGCGCTCGCGGTTCTTGGCGCTGGTGAAGCGCCATGTGGCGCCGTTCCAGTCATGGCTGATGCTGGCCTTGCCTGCGACCGGGCGGCCTTCCGTGAAATAGCTGACCGGGTCGGTGCCGTCGATCGCCGTGCCGGAGTTGCTCTGGTAGACAGGCACCTTGCCGGCCCACGCCGGGGCAAGGACGAACTGTGCCAGAATCAAAGTCAGCACAGCAACCAGGTTTCTGATGCTTCGCATGAGCTGTTCTCCTGTTCAATTTCAACCAGTCGGATAAGGACTATGTCCTAGCGGTTTGGTTGAGCCAGGGGTATGGCACTCACGCGATCTTGATGGCCTTGTTATCGAACGGCATGGCGCTCCAATATCCCGGTACCCTACGACATCAGCCTGGCAACACGCCTGTTGGCGTGCTCTGCGACCTTGCGTGCATCAACGCCGGTCAACTCGCCGTCACTGACAATCCGGTTGCCCTCGACCAGCAGATCGCGCACCTGCAAGGGTCCGCACAGCACAAGCGCCGCTACCGGATCCCAGGCACCGGCGGCTTCAAGGCCTGACACATCCCAGATGGCGATGTCGGCGCGCTTGCCCGGTTCTATCGAGCCCAGTTCGTTGCTGCGCCCCAGCACCGTTGCACCGCCCAGCGTGGCGATCTCGAGAGCTTCGCGAGCCGCAAAGGCATTTGCCCCGTGCTTTACCCGTTGCAGCAACATGGCCTGGCGTGCTTCCGACAACAGGTGGCCGGCATCATTGCTGGCAGACCCGTCGACGCCCAGCGCCACCCGCACGCCTGCATCGCGCATCTCGCGCACCGGCGCGATGCCGGACACGAGCCGGCACTTGGAGCACGGGCAATGCGCGACACCGGTTCCGGTGCGGGCAAATAGGTCGATTTCGCTGGCATCCAGCTTGACGCAATGGGCATGCCAGACATCGTCGCCGACCCAGCCCAGGTCTTCGGCATACTGGCCCGGCCGGCAGCCGAACGTCTCCAGCGAATAAGCAACGTCCTCGTCGTTCTCCGCCAGATGGGTGTGCAGCATGACGCCCTTGTCACGCGCCAGGGCGGCGGCCTGCTGCATCAGGTCGGTGCTGACCGAAAACGGCGAACACGGCGCCAGGCCGACGCGCAGCATCGCACCGTGCGATGCATCATGATGCGCATCCACCACGCGGATGAAGTCTTCGACAATGTCGCGTTCGCTCTCGACCAGGCTGTCCGGCGGCAGGCCACCATCGCTTTCTCCCACGCTCATCGCACCGCGCGTCGGATGAAACCGCAGCCCCACCGTGCGTGCGGCATCAATGGTGTCTTCCAGCCTGACGCCGTTCGGGAAAATATACAGATGGTCCGAACTCATCGTGCAGCCGGACAAGGCCAGTTCGCCCAGCCCCAGTTGTGCCGACACGAACATGTCTTCCGGCTGCATGCGCGCCCAGACCGGATACAGCGCCCGCAGCCAGTCAAACAGCAAGGCGTCCTGACCGGCCGGTACAGCCCGGGTCAACGTCTGGAACAGATGATGATGGGTGTTGACCAGGCCCGGGGTCACCACGCACCCGCGCGCATCAATGGTCTCGTCACAGTCCGCGCCCGCAACGCCGGCGCCGACCGATACAATCATCCCGTCTTCGATCACGATGCTGGCGCCGGCAACTTCGCGGCGGTTTGCATCCATCGTCACAACGACATCGGCATTGGTTATCCGGAGTTTCGTCATACGGGCATCGTGCGCGCAAAGTGCCAATCAGGGCAAACTGCAAATATCCCGTTGTTCGCCGACCTCGAGTCTGGCAATCATTACAGGCTTTTCGATACCTGCGCGACGCACATAGGTGAAGTGCAGGACCGGCACTTGATCGCCATAGCCGGATACTGATCTACTCGAATATTGCGCAACGTTCATCCGGAGACTGCTTCACATGCCCATAGTCAGGTCACAGGCCGTCCCACATCACGGCTGCGCATGACCGGAGATCGCCCCGCGCTTGCTGCGTCGTTGATGGTTGGCTCACTGTGCATGCTCTCCCTGCAGGATTCTCTGGTCAAGCTGGCCAGTGCGGATGTCTCCCTGTGGCAATTCCAGGCACTGCGCGCAGCCTGCAATCTGGTCATGCTGTTTGTGTTGTCGCGCTTTCTCTGGGGTGATGCCAGCGCATATCCGAAGCGGTTGTGGACGGTCGTTTTGCGCAGCAGCTTTCTGATTGCATCCATGGTGTGCCTGTTCGGTGCCATTCCGTTCCTCGGCCTGTCGCAGGTCGCAGCAGGTCTCTACGTGTTTCCGTTATTCGTTGCTGTGCTGTCAGCCGTATTTCTGGGCGAGCATGTCGGCCCGCGCCGTATCATGGCGGTTATGGCCGGGTTTACCGGAACGCTGCTCATCCTGAAACCCGCTTCCGCGTCATTCCAGTGGGTCTCGCTGGCCCCGGTGCTGGCCGGCCTGTTCTATGCCGCAACCGTGCTGACAACCCGGAAACTGTGCCGCGAGGAAAGCCCGTCCACCCTGGCGCTGGGCGCCTCGGTGGCATTCGTGATCCTTGGCAGCGTCGGTGTTGCAGCCATGGATATCATCCAGCCGGCGGCACTGGCTGCAAGCTGGCCCTACCTGTTTGTCGGCTGGAGCCCGTTGAGCCTGGAAACGGCGGTAATCATACTGGCGTGCTCCACGCTCAATCTTGTCGCCAATATCGGGCTGGCCAGGTCCTACCAGAGTGCCGAGTCGAGCTGGCTGGCGCCGTTCGACTATTCCTACCTGATTTTCGCAACCTTCTGGGGCGTCGTCATGTGGGCAGACGTGCCCGACCTGCTGTCATTTGTGGGCATGGCAATGATAGCGTTGTCGGGGTGCTATGTCGCGTGGCGCGAACGGAAGGAAAGCCGGTTGGACCGGGCCAACTTCAACCGGGTGCTGAGATAACAACTGATAGCAAAGGTCACTGCTGGCCGGGGAAATTCCGGGGTGTGTGTCTGACAGAGGTCGTCGTTCCAGCGAAATCAGGATAACGGCAGTGATGACCGCCCCACGAGGCCCGACCGTTAAACGTTACCTCATGTCTGTATTGTCACCCTCGGGCTTGTCCCGAGGGTCCACTGCAACCGTAGCTGGATCCTCGGGACGAGCCCGAGGATGACAGGGCAAAGAGGGCTTCAACCCGCGCCTGCCGGACGTGGTCGTGCTCCACTTGTGGTCAACCAGACCACGGCGCGAAGCATGCCGGACCAGCAAAGGCGAGAAACCGGTCAAACGGGTCAATTGTCGGTTGCTTTGGTATTACTTCATGTCTGCATTGTCACCCTCGGGCTTGTCCCGAGGGTCCACTGCAACCGGGCTTGGATCCTCGGGACAGGCCCGAGGATGACAGAGCAGAGAGGGCGCGCGTACGACCGTCTGACGCTTCACACGTAGCGGAACACGAAAACGAACCACAAACCCGCGATTGCCATCGCCCACCACAGTGGCGAGCCGATGAAAAACAGCCATGCGATGCAGATGAAGGCGCTGCCCAGCAGGGAGATGAACAGCCGGTCGCCGCGTGTCGTGTCTATCGCAAACACGCCACGGCGCGGATTGCCGCCGGGCCGGTAGTATTCCCACACGCCCATGGCCGATATCGCCAGCACGATGACCACAAAGAAGCTGGCCGTAGCGCGCGTCCAGGCCATCCAGGTCATGCCCAGCGGCAGGCTCCACCACTTGGCGGAAAACATGACAACATCTTCCATGGCAGGTGTCCTTTCCGGGGGTCAACGACCCCTAAACCCGACCCAGGGCAAAGCCCTTGGCAATATAATTGCGCACAAAGTAAATCACGATCGCGCCCGGGATGATTGTCAGCGTCCCGGCAGCGGCCAGCAGACCCAGTTCATAGCCTGACGAAGACGCGGTTTTGGTCATGGTTGCCGCAATCGGTTTGGCGGCTACCGCCGTCAGCGTCTTGGCCAGCAGCAATTCAACCCAGGAGAACATGAAACAGAAGAACGCCGCCACGCCGATACCAGCCGCAATGGTGGGAACGAAGATCTTCACGAAAAACGCCGGAAACGAATAGCCGTCCACATAGGCGGTTTCATCAAGCTGTTTTGGCACTCCGGACATAAAACCTTCCAGGATCCACACGGCCAGCGGAATGTTGAACAGCGTATGCGCCAGCGCCACCGCCAGATGGGTGTCGAAGATGCCGATCGCCGAATAGAGCTGGAAGAACGGCAACGCAAACACGGCAGCCGGCGCCATGCGGTTGGTAAGCAGCCAGAAGAACAGGTGCTTGTCGCCGAGAAACCGGTAGCGCGAAAACGCATAGGCCGCCGGCAGGGCAACGGCAACCGACAGCACCGTGTTGATGCTCACATAGATGATCGAGTTGATGTAGCCGTTGTACCAGGTCGGATCGGTAAAGATCGTGTGGTAGTTCTCCAGCGTGAAGTTCTGCGGCCACAAGGTGAACGAGCCGAGAATTTCGTTGGTGGTCTTGAACGACATCGACACCAGCCAGTAGATCGGCAGCATCAGGAAGATGATGTAAATTGTCGGTATCAGCCATTTGGCTCTGGTCATCACTGTTCCTCCCCGCGGGTCATCACCGTATAGAAAATCCAGCTGAACAGCAGAATGACCAGGAAGTAGATCAGCGACATGGCAGCCGCCGGTCCCAGGTCAAACTGACCAAGTGCAATCTTCACCAGGTCAAGCGACAGCAACGTCGTCGAATTGCCGGGCCCGCCACCGGTCAGCACCGATGGTTCGGTATAAATATTGAACGAGTCCATGAAGCGCAGCAGAACCGCGATGGTCAGCACCCGCTTCATCTTGGGCAACTGGATGTATCTGAAGATCGCCCATGAACTTGCCCCGTCAATGCGCGCTGCCTGATAATAGGCGTCCGGAATGGACACCAGGCCGGCATAGGCCAGCAACACTACCAGCGACGTCCAGTGCCAGACATCCATCAAAATGAGAGTGAACCAGGCGTCTCCCGGCTGGCGGGTGTAATTATAGTCAAAGCCGATTGTGTTCAGCGTCTTGCCCAGAAGGCCGAGTTCCGGCAGGCCGAAAATGTTCCACATGGCGCCGACCACGTTCCACGGGATCAGCAGCGGCATGGCCATCAGCACCAGACACACTGACACCCATACACCCTTGCGCGGCATGGCCAGCGCGATGATCACGCCAAGCGGAATTTCAATCGCCAGTATGGTGCCGGTGAAGAACAGTTGGCGGCCAAGCGCATCATGGAACCGCGGTGACCGCAAAATCTCCTCGAACCAGCGCAGGCCCGCCCAGAAAAACACATTGTCACCAAAGGTTTCCTGAACCGAATAATTGACCACGGTCATCAGCGGAATGATGGCATTGAAGGCCACCAGAATGAGAACCGGCAGGACGAACAACCAGGCTTTCTGGTTGACGGTCTTGTTCATGACCGCACCGCCC
>JBDNEZ010000397.1:0-20490 GCA_041690095.1 Anderseniella sp. | reverse complement strand
TTTAGCGATCATGTGCCGTAGTCTTTCAATCCCTCAATATCCAGAACTTTCAAACCGGTCGGTATCAGTTTGATCAGGCCGTCATCGGCCAGTGTGTGCAACGACTTGTTGGCAATCTGGCGCGAAATACCGGCAAACAGGCCGAGATCCTCCTGCGGCATTTCAATCTCGCGCGGCGTGCGTGGAAACAACACCGGGTTGTACATTGCCGCAATGGTGTGCGCCAATCTCACCACGGCACTGCTGGTTCGGTCCCGGGACACAATTGCAATGAACTGCCCCAGGCGTTCATTGAGCAATTGCACCAGGAATCGATTGAAGCCGACGGAGTTGGTAAACAGCCAGCGAAATGTGTCACCGCGCATGATTGCCACATCGGCATCAGTGACTGCCGCCACATCATAGCGGCGCGCCTCGTCCTTGATAATTGACCCTTCACCGAACCATCCGCCACCCAGGATGGCTGACACGCCGGCCAGCTGGCCGGTATTTGACACATGCCCGATCCTCAGAACGCCACCGATCACACCGTGCCAGGCATCAACCCGGTCAGAAAAATGCGCCACATGCTGACCTCTCTCGAAGCTTTTCATCCTGACACCCGGCGCAGTGTGCGCCAGCTCTTCCTGCGTCAGTGCGCTGGCCCAGACGGCAATATCAGTCAGTTCTTTCGGGGTCATGAGAGCGCTGTCGCGACGGGCTTCATCTCATTCAGCTGCCATGAATACAGGCGCGCGAGACTTGCCGGCCCTGAATGCGTCGACCAGCATTGCTTCACTTGCTTTTGCGTCGGCAACATGGCGTTCCTTGACATGGCCATAGCCGCGAATACCTTCAGGCACGGCAGCAATTTCGACGGCAAGGTCCAGATTGGCAGGTTTGAGCCCCGACAATACTGCAGCTATTGTACCGCGATAATCGGTGATCAACCGGCGTTCCATGCGGCGTTCTGCACTGCGGCCGAACGGATCGAACGCCGTGCCGCGCAGACCTTTCATGTGTGCCAAAACAGAAAACGCCCGCATCATCCAGGGGCCATATTCCTGTTTTTGCAGATGCCCGGTCTCCGGGTCGCGCTTTGCCAGCAGAGGCGGGGCAAGGTGATGACGTATCTCATAGTCACCCTTGAATTTGGCCGCAACGGTGCGGGCAAATGATCCATCAGAATAAAGCCGGGCCACTTCGTACTCATCCTTGTAGGCCATCAGCTTGAACAGATAGCGCGCAACCGCAGCTGTGAGCTTTTCAGAGCCCTTGATGGTCTTTGCTTCCTGCACCCTCACCTCGTCAACAAAATCACGATAGGTTTGCGCATAGGCGGTGTTCTGGTACGCAGCAAGAAACGCCACACGCCGGTTGATTTCATCATCCAGTGTCTTCGGCTTTTCCTCAACCTGCCGGGTTCCAGCCGACAGCACAGCCTCAACCGCTACCAGATCATGGGCAGCCCGCCGGCCCCACAAAAATGCCTGCTGGTTCATCTTGATGGCAACGCCATTGAGTTCAATGGCGCGATTGATGGCGTCTTCGGAAACCGGAACAAGGCCTTGCTGCCAGGCATATCCAAGCGTGAACAGGTTGGAGGCAATGGAATCGCCCATCAAGCCCGTAGCGATCCGGGTCGCGTCAATGAACTGTGTCGCACCCGGTTTTATGCGGGCTTCAATCTGCACCTGCATCTGGGATCCCGGCAATTGAAAGTCTGCATCACGGGTGAATTGCGCCGGCATCACTTCGTAGGAATTGACGACGGCATGGGTTCGTTGCCGCGAAGCACCAGACAAAATCCGCTCTGATGCGGACGTAACGATATCGCATCCCAACAGAACATCGGCACCGCCTGCCGCAATCCGGATGGAGGCTATTTCAGACTGGGTTGCCGCCAGTTTCAGGTGTGTGACCACCGCACCGTTCTTCTGCGACAGGCCCGCCATATCGATCATGGCGACGCCCTTGCCGTCGAGTGTCGCTGCCATGCCGATCAGATGACCGATGGTGACGACGCCGGTGCCGCCAATCCCGGTAATCATAATCGCCCAGGGCTGCTCCAGCGGCACTTGGAGCGGCTGCGGCAAAACCGGAAACGGCAATGCTTCGGTGTTGACCGGGCTCGATACGCCCTTGACCAGTTCGCCGCCTTCGATGGTCACAAAACTCGGGCAAAATCCCTTCAGGCAGGAATAGTCCTTGTTGCAGGCCGACTGGTCAATCTGCCGCTTGCGGCCGAATTCGGTTTCCTTCGGCGCAATCGCCACGCAGTTGGACTTTACGCCGCAATCTCCGCAGCCTTCGCACACCAGTTCATTGATAAACACCCGCCGGTTGGGATCAGGGAAGGTGCCGCGCTTGCGGCGTCTGCGCTTTTCAGCAGCACATGTCTGATCGTAAATAATGCAGGATATGCCTTTCACCTGCATCATTTCTTTCTGGACCGTTTGCAGTTCCGAACGGTGATGCACGCTGACGTGCTCGGGGAAGCCCACATTGGACGGATATTTCCACGGCTCATCAGTCACTATGGCCATGCGGTCGACGCCTTCAGCGCGCACCTGATGGGCAATCCGCGGCACGGTCAGTCCGCCTTCGTGGGTTTGCCCTCCGGTCATCGCGACAGCGTCGTTGAACAGTATCTTGTAGGTCATGTTCACGCCGGATGCGACCGCAGCACGAATCGCCATCAGGCCGGAGTGATTGTAGGTGCCGTCGCCGAGGTTCTGAAACACATGGCTGCGGGTCGAAAACGGTGCCTCACCAATCCAGTTTGCCCCCTCGCCGCCCATATGGGTGGCGCCTTCGGTATTACGCTCGGGAATGTACTGCACCATCCAGTGACACCCGATACCGGCATAGCCACGCCCGCCTTCCGGCAGGACAGTAGACGAATTGTGCGGGCAGCCGGAACAGAAATACGGGATGCGCTCGGCCAGGTTCGCAGAGTTGCTGACACTGGCCATGGAGGCCTTGATGACACCGAGGCGCTCTTCAACCTGTGTCGACTTGCGCTTCTTCAACAATCGTTCGGCGATCGCAATGGCTATCTGGTTGGGTTCCAGCGTGCCCCATGCGGGAAACAGGGTCTGGCCCTTTTCATCCTTTTTGCCGATGACGGTCGGCGCACTGGTATCGTTGCACAGCTGTTCACGGATCTGGCTTTCCGGCAGCGAACGTTTCTCTTCAACCACAATGACCAGATCAAGACCGTCGGAAAATTCATCGACAATCCGAGGATCAAGCGGCCACACCATGGCCACCTTCAACAGCCGCATACCAAGTTTCGATGACGCCACTTCGTCGATACCCAGATCATCGAGCGCCTGACGCACATCCAGATAACTCTTGCCGGTCGACACAATACCGATCTTCGCTGCCTTGCCGCCCGACATGATGATCTGATCGAGCTTGTTGGCCCGCGCAAACGCAACGGCTGCATAGCGCTTGTGATTGTGCAGCCGGTATTCCTGTTCAAAGCGATCATCGGACGCGCGAATATTCAGCCCGCCTTCCGGCATTTCGAAGTCTTTTGGCAAGGTGATCTTGACGCGATCCACAGAGCCGTCTGCAATGCCTGCCGACTCGATATTGTCGTGCACACACTTCAGGCCGACCCAGCATCCCGAATAGCGCGACATTGCAAGGCCATAGATACCGTAATCCAGTATTTCCTGGATACCTGCGGGATGCAGGACCGGAATCATGGCGTCCATCATGGCGAATTCCGACTGGTGGGGTAATGTGGAGCTTTCAGCCCCATGGTCATCCCCCATCAAGGCCAGCACGCCACCGTGCGCAGATGTGCCGGCAGAATTTGCATGACGCAACACGTCGCCCGAGCGATCAACGCCGGGGCCCTTGCCGTACCAGATTGAAAACACACCGTCATAGGCACCCTCGCCGCGCATCTCTGCCTGCTGGGCACCCCAGATGGCGGTTGCGGCAAGGTCCTCGTTGATGCCCGGTTCAAATCGGATATTGGCGGGCTGGGTATACTTCACCGACTTGATAAACTGCTGATCCAGCCCTCCGACCGGCGAACCGCGATAGCCCGTCACATACCCGGCGGTATTCAAGCCGTCCCGTTCATCGCGGGCGCGCTGCATCAGCGTCAACCGCACGATTGCCTGGGTTCCGGTCATGAAAACCTGGGATTTCGAAAGGTCGAACTTATCGTCGAGCTTTACCGGCTTCAACGCCATTACTCATACTCCATATAATTCGAAAAGGTCAGCAATGCTGACATATTTTTTCGCCAAGCGTCAAATCAACTTTCTTTGTTAGTGTGTGCCAAAGTCCGGGCTTCGGCAAGCACTGACCCCGCCTGATGAAATTGCTTGCGGCAGCACTCCCAAAAGCCTAGATTTTACCGCATGGGGTTCTATTGGCCACCCCGTCAGGCAAGTCGCCCAAGCGCCGTTCACTCTGCTATGGAGGGAACCCGCATTATGGGCGACTTTTTTATTTCCGCTGAAGACCTTGCACACCGACTGGCAAAGGCCGAACCGGTTCGCATCTTCGACGTGCGCCGGCCACCAGCCATCAAGCACGGTTCACGGTTTTTACCGGGCAGCCGCTGGCGCAATCATCTTGCCGCCCTTGAATGGGCAGTCAATCTGTCTCGCGAAAACCTGATCGTGCTCAACTGCATGCACGGGCACAACGTATCGCAGATCGCCACTGCCCTGCTCAGGCAACAGGGTTACAATGCCCGTGCCCTGGCTGGCGGTGTCGACGGCTGGATCGCAGCTGGCCTGCCCACCATTGGTCAAAGCCGACTGTGCCGCGTGGACGCAAAACCGGGCACATGGGTCACGCGCAGCCACCCCAGGATTGACCGAGTGGCCTGTCCATGGCTGATATCGCGTTTCATCGACCCCGATGCTGTCATTCATTTTGCCGAGGCCGAATGGGTAATTGATATTGCAGAAGAACTGGCCGGCATTGCTTTCGACACGCCCGGCGCCGTCATTGAACATGATGGCGAGCTGTGCAGCTTTGACACATTGTTGCGCGAATTTGATCTCAAGGATCCGGTGCTGGATCAATTGGCCATCATTGTACGCGGTGCAGATACGGACAGAAACGATCTGGCCCCCGAGGCCGCCGGGCTGTTGTCCATCATGTTGGGTAATGCAATTCTGGGCACTACCGACCATGACGTTATGCAGCTCGGGTTTCCGGTTTACGACGCGCTCTATGCACGCCTGAAACTGTCGGGTAATGAAATCCATGGCTGGCAGCCGAAAGCCGAATAAGGGGTAACAACAATGTCAAGCGAACCCTCGACTTCATTTGCCGAGGCCGTGCGTGTCTTTGCACGCATCGGCTGTCTGTCCTTCGGCGGTCCGGCAGGACAGATCGCATTGATGCACCGTGAGTTGGTGGAGCAGCGCCCGTGGCTGAGCGAGCAGGAGTATCTGCGGGCCCTGAATTTCTGCATGCTGCTGCCCGGCCCCGAAGCCATGCAATTGGCCACCTACGCCGGTTGGCGCCTGCACGGCGTGCGTGGCGGACTGATGGCCGGGCTGCTTTTCGTACTGCCAGGTGCTGCCGTCGTACTCGTCATCTCGGTTTTATATTCACTGTTCGGCAGACTGCCCATTGTGGAAGCCATGTTCTTCGGCATCAAGGCCGCCGTCCTGGCCATCGTTCTGGAAGCCCTGATCAAAGTATCACGCCGTGCCCTAAATGTGCCCTGGCACTGGGTGATCGCCAGTGCAGCCTTTGTAGCCCTGTTCGTTTTCAACATACCGTTTCCTGCCGTAATCGCGGTTGCCGGTGTCACCGGCTATCTGATGACAAAACGCCCTGAGGCCAATACCGAACCACAACAGGTTACACCGGTCGCGGCATTGCAAACCGTGCGCACCATAGCGATCTGGCTGGTCATCTGGTTTGCACCAATCGCAGCCATCGCCGCGATAACCTATCCCGATCATCTTTTGGTGTCCGTGGGGCTGTTTTTCTCCAAACTGGCTGTGGTGACCTTTGGCGGTGCCTATGCGGTCCTGGCCTATATGGCCCAGCAGGCGGTGGAAAATCATGGCTGGCTCACTGCCCCGCAAATGGTGGATGGGCTGGGTCTTGCTGAAACCACACCCGGTCCGTTGATCCTGGTGACGGAGTTCGTGGGCTATATGGCCGGATTTCGCGCATCCGGACTGCAAGGCTCGATTGCCGGAGGCCTGGCAACTGCCGCAATAGCCTTGTGGGTGACATTCGCACCGTGCTTTTTGTGGATATTCGCCGGCGCTCCCTACATTGAACGCCTGGCCAACATGCCCCGGCTGTCGGGTGCCCTTGGGGCCATTACGGCAGGTGTTGTCGGCGTGATCGCAAACCTGGCATTGTGGTTTGCGCTACATGTGCTGTTTGGCGAATTGACAAGAATCGAGTCGGGTCCGGTCACCATGGTCTGGCCCGTCTGGTCCAGCATGAACATTGCAGCGGTCGGGCTGTTTGTCCTGTCGGCGGTAATGTTGCTGAAACTGCACGCCGGCCTGGCGAAAACGCTGGGCGTTTGTGCGGTATTGGGGGCAGCGACAGGCTTGATGACCTGACATCACAGGCAGTACCTGACCCTACATGTCCAGCACGAAGACATGCATCAATATTGCCCGATACCCCTGGCGCAGATTGAATGAGCGCGACACATCGAGAAAGTCATCCAGACGAACGATCTGTTTGCCTTTGCTGTCGACATAGGAGGCATTCCGGATCCGTTCGGGATGGAGATAGCGACGCTGCACACTGGCCGAATATCCATCGTCTGGATCATGCAGAATAATTACGTCCCGGTCAGTTGCACCATTCTCATTAACCCCGAAGCCGGCCATTGTTGTCATATGGCCGCCAACGCGCAGCAAATCACCTGACCGGTTGCCCTGCTTGAAAAAGCCGACCGAAATCCACACGCCTGCTCCTCGCGCAAAATCTGACCTGATCTTGTACATATCGGGTGCGCCTACATTGTTGCCGGCAACATTGCGGTATCGCCACGGGCCATGGGCTTCGAGCGACGCGCTGTAACCCGCCTTGGTGATAAATCCTGACAACCCGTCGACAAATTTCTGCAGGTTTGTGCCGCCTTTCGGCGCAGTCGACATCAAGGCGTCGCTGCCCAGTTCCGTTGCAATACTTGCAACCTTTTCTATGGTTGTAAGACCGTGTACCGGCATCAGGTTTTTGTAGCCGCGCCGTTCAGCCAGCCATACCAGTACATTGGCAGTGGCAACCGGCACGCAGTAATTCGATCCGCCTCCCGGCAAGGCCAACCGCCGGTCGGTCTGGGAAAAATCCGGCATTCTGTCGAGACGCGACGTGTCGTACGCGGCAGCCTGCACCTCACCATTCATGCCGGCAAAGGCAATCCAGCTCGCCGCAGCAATCGCCAGCACAACATCTATCATTCGACCGATAATCATCTTCCTGCAAGGTCCCTTTCCTGGAAATCCTGCAATCAGAATACGTCCTTGACTACCAAGCAGCGCTTAATCGGTTAAGTACAATTTTAGCCGTTACCAGGCTCGTTGACAGGCCAGTCCCAGAAGCCGTTGCCACGCTTGCGATAGTGGCGCGACAAAACCATCTTGTGAACCTCTGATGCGCCGTCCACCAGTCTGGCACATCGTGCATACCGATAAATCCACTCAACCACGGTATCGTCGGAATAGCCCTTCGCACCCAGCAGTTGCAGGGCCGTGTCGGCAGCGTTGTGCAATGTATCGGCAACATGGATTTTCGCCATCGACACTTCCTTCTGCGCCCTGTCACCCTGATCGATCAGCCAGGCTGCATGCATGGTCAACAGCTTGCCGGTCTGTATGTCGGCCGCCACATCGCCCAACATCATCTGAATGGATTCGTGCTCAATCAGTTTCGAACCGAATGCCTCACGGCTTGAGACATACTCATTGGCAGTCTCCATGCAGCGTTTCGCCATGCCCAGCCAGCGCATGCAATGGGTAAGACGTGCAGGGCCAAGCCGCATCTGGGTCAATCTCAGGCCATCGCCTTCTTCCATCAACCGGTTGGCCATCGGTATCTCAAGCCCGTCAAATTCAAGTTCACACACGCCACCATGCTCGTCCGGTCCCATGTTTCCGATGCGACGGACAATCCGCCAGCCGGGATCATCCTTGTGAAACAGAAAGGCTGACAAGCCATTGCGCGGATCATCGGAGGTTCGCGCCATGAGAATAAAGTGAGATGCAACTGCAGCACCGGAAATATACCATTTGCGCCCTGAAATGATGTAGCGATCGTTCTTGCGCTCGGCACGGGTCAGCATCATGCCGCCGGGATCAGAACCGGACCCTGGCGCCGGTTCCGTCATCACGAACGATGATCGCACATCACCGTCAATGATGGGCTGGAGCCACTTGTCCTTCATATCCTCGCTCGCCAGTGCCTTGTTGAGAACCGACATATTGCCGTCATCGGGCGCCTGGCAGTTCAGGATCACCGGCCCGAAAATCGATCGCGCTGCTTCTTCGTAAAACACCGCCCACTCGGCAACTCTTAATCCCAGGCCACCGCGTTCCTTCGGCATTTGCGGTGCCCACAGACCTTCCTTGCGGGCTTTTTCGCGCATCGAGGTCAACAGCGACAGACGGATGTTTTCAAACTCGTTGAAATTGTCCTTGTTGTGTTCGAGCGGCAACACCTCACCGGCAATGAAGTCTCGCACCCGCAGCCTGAGTTTTTCCAGTTCCGGTGAAATTGTGAAGTCCATTGTTCTGCCTTTCGGGCCCTGAAGGTGTTTATTGATCGGGTGACTAGTCGACCGGCAAAAGATGCCCGCCGTCCACCACCACGGTGGTTCCGGTCATGTAACCGGACGCCTTGTTGGAAGCCAGCAGCAGCAAGGTGCCGTCCAGATCCTCTACATCGCCGATACGGCGTTGTGGAATGCGCCTGATCATTGGCGCACTATCGTCCGATTCAAAATAATCCTTGTTGATCTCGGTCAATATGTACCCCGGCGCAATGGCATTTACACGAATGTCATAGCGCGCAAACTCCAGCGCCAGATTGCGTGTCAACTGCAGCACGGCGCCTTTGGAAGCAGCATAAGCGGCCACCGTACGCGCGGCCCTGAAAGACAACACCGAGGCAATATTGATGATGTTGCCTTGTCTGCCTGCATCCTTCATCCGGCGCGCAGCCTCCTGGGCGGCAAACCACACGCCATCCAGGTTGACGGACATGACCTTGCGCCAGTCGTCCGGCATGATATCGAAAACCGGCTTGTTGCCGGCAATACCGGCATTGTTAACCAAGATCGTGACGGTACCAAACGCAGCCTCGGCTGCATCAAAGGCGCCTGCGATTGCACCCTGGTCGGTCACATCCAGCTCAACTGCATGCGCCTTGCCACCTGAAGCAGATATGGTTTCAACCAGCGATGCCAGGCGGTCGGCACGACGCGCAGCCACCACGACACTGGCACCATGTGCCGCCAGCACTTTGGCAAACCGTTCCCCTAAACCAGACGATGCACCCGTGACCAGCGCGACTTCACCGGACAGGTCAAACAATTTGCTGGCGTGCATGATGCCCCCGTCAGAAACTCAGCGACACATCGGTGTGATGCGACATGCATGCAGCAACATCCAGTGCGGTGTCTTCCGGCAAACGCCTCTGGGACCGCAGACCGATTGTATCCCTGATCGCGGCTTCGTATTTGTCGACACCGTCTCCAAGTTCAGCCTTGGCTGCCGTGCGCCATTTCAACTGATCGTCATAGGTCCGGATTGTCTCAACCAGCAGGTTCTTCAGTTCCGGTATATCGTCCGGTGACTTGGCTGCATGGCGCGACACCTTGCGCAAGGCCTTGTTGATGTCGTTGCTGCCGGCCACTGCGCCCAGCCTGGAATTCAGGGTTTTCGCTGCCTCCAACACGGCCTCGGCATCACCGGCATTTGCCAGCTTTGTCATTGCCGCCAAATCCGGCCCTAGCTCACCCAGCGCATCAGTGGTCTCCAGAATTTCTGCAAGCGCGATAACCGGCTTGTAGGACTGGTCGGTATTGCGCCTGTAGGTCGTGCGAGCCTTCTTGTCCGCATTAAGCAGCTTCTTGAAAGCCTTGTTCTTCTCCACCCAGTCGGCCGGAATCATGGCTTCAAGGCGTTCGACTTCACCGGTGTCCTTGTCAATTCTTGCCTGCAGGCGTTCGCGGGCAGCCTTTGCAACGCCGGTATCGCCGCGGGTCCGGCTCAATGTGGTGCGCAGCAGTTTTACTTCCGCCTGTGCCTTGCGAACATCACGCTGAATCTGCCGCACCCGAATATGCATGGGAGAGTACGCAGGTGTTGCCTGTTTCATAATGATTTCCGTAGCCTTGATGTCATCCAGCAACTTGAAGGTGTTTTCAGCCTTGATGAGCCCATCGCTGAACGATTTTGCAAACTTGGGCGGCAAATCAGACACATTGAGCGCTTTCGCCTGATCAATGGCGGACCTGATGCGGTCTCCGTTGGTCTGGAACTGGGTAAACACTGTTTCTTCAATGCAGGTTTGCAGTTTCGGATTGACCGGAGGCGGTGCCTGTTCTCCCAGCAGTGACAGTCTGGTCGGCAGATAATTCACCAGGCTGGGGAAGTACCCCACGATTCCGAGCGCCAGCAACTGCAATCCGATGAACGGCGCGACGCCTTTGTAGATTGATGTGGTCTTTACTGCTGGCGGGGCCACGCCGCGCAGATAGAACAGCGCAAACCCGAAAGGCGGGGTCAGGAACGATGTCTGGATATTCAGGCCGATCATCACGCCAAGCCAAACGGCTGTAATGTTCGCCTGCGGGTCAGCCAGCAGGATAGGCGACACGATCGGCACCACCACAACGGCGATCTCGATGAAGTCCAGGAAGAACCCGAGCAGGAAAATCACCGCCATCACAATAATGAACTGCGCCCAGAAACCGCCCGGCAGGCTGGTCAGAAACTCCTTCACCAGTTCTTCACCGCCGAACGCGCGGAATGCCGCCGTCAACATGGCCGCACCCAGCAGGATGATGAACACCAGAGAGGTTGTCTTGGCGGTCTCAAGCATGACGCCATGCAGCGTGTTGTTGATCTGCAGAGCGCGCTTGCCGCTCCACAAAAGCGCAACTATCAACGCACCAAGTGCGACCGCCCCGAGGCCGATCCCCAGGGCATCGGTTGAAGTCTGGATGTTCTTCACGTTCATGCTGAACTGCGACGACAGGACAAAAATGCTGACCACGGCAGTCATTGCCAGGATGGCCGGCCAGTAGGCACGCGGCTCGCCTTCCTTGAGCCTGTAGCCTGCCATGATCAGGGCGCCGGCAGCACCAATGGCGCCTGCCTGGTTTACCGTTGCAACGCCCGCAATGATCGACCCGAGCACAATGAAGATCAGCACCAGTGGCGGCACCAGCGTCATCATTGCCTTGGCTATCAGGGTACGGTCATAAGCGCCTTCCAGCGGCACTGCAGGAGCAAGTTTCGGCTTGATCAGTGCCAGCACCAGAATGAACAACATGTACAGTCCAACCAGCACCAGTCCCGGAATAAACGCGCCCAGGAACATGTCTCCTGCGCTGGTCGAGGTTACGGCAAATTCGGACGGCATGGAGAATTCACCCGTCGTTGCCTTGTACAGCGCCTTGCGCGATGTATCTGCCTGATCTACGGCGCTGGCCAGCTGGTCAGCCAGGATGATCAGCACGATGGATGGCGGAATAATCTGCCCCAGCGTACCGGAGGCTGCAATGGTTCCCGTGGCCAGCGGATGCGAATAATTGTTGCGCATCATCACCGGCAACGAGATCAGGCCCATCGCCACGACTGTTGCACCCAGAATACCGGTCGTTGCCGCCAGCAGTGCGCCCACGAACACCACGGAAATACCTAGACCACCCGGGATTGGGCCGAACAACTGGGCCATGGTGACAAGCAGGTCTTCCGCGATTTTTGATCGCTGCAGCATGATGCCCATGAACACGAACAGCGGAATGGCAATCAGGGTGTCCCGCTCAACCTCCCAGTAAATGCCCCGGAAGTTGGTGACACCGGCACTCAACCATTGCGACGGTGAGCCTTGTGCAAAATAGGCTGCGCTGTCACCGGCGAACAGATAACCGGAAACCGCTGCGACACTGATGGTGACGATAGCTGCACCCGGCAGCGCAAAAGCCACCGGATAACCTGAACCGAGTGCCGTTGCCATGACCAGCACCAGCATTGCAAGAAAGAAGAGTTCCATATCCGAATTGCCCTCAAAGCGTCAGTTCAATGCGCACCGGCGTCTGCGGCCTTGCGCTTGCCGGGTTCATTCCGTTGATCAGCTACGGCATCCAGCAGGTAGCCGGCAAACTGCACCATCATTGTCACCGCGAAAACTGCCAGAAAACCAGCCATCAGGTACTTCACATACATGCCAAATCCCGATTGCGAGACTTCGAAATTCAGCAACGGTGAATTGATCACACTGGCCTTGCCCTCCATGCCGAACCACAAGACTACAAAGCACAATGACATGCCCAGCAGGATTGATCCTACGTGATTGACGATGCCCTTGGTTCTTTCGGCAAACCCGGCATACAGAACATCCACCCGTACATGACCTTCCTCGATCAGCGTGTAGGCACTGGCAAAGAGAAACAGCGCCGCATACCAAAACCGCACCAGGTCACCCATAAAGGCCTGTTCATAGGAAAAAATGAAACGGGTGAATACGATCGTCAGTTCTGCGATTACGACCAGTAAGGTCAGCCAGATGAACCCCAGTGTTCGCATAAAATACGCCATGACGAATGACACTATCAGCAAGGGAACATGCACCCACATCCCGCGGAACACCGGCCTTCCAAGCTCGGCGGTCAAACTGTGGCCAACAAGGCTTTCAAGAAAGCCTTCCACGCGCAGAAATGAAATAACCGCATCAACAAGACCGATCAACAGCACCGAGAAAAACGCCCAGCGGATAATGTAGGCAGTCACCGCGTAAAGCCGCCTTGCATCGGCGCGCAACGGCAATTCGCGCGAGTTGTACACATACCAGACCGCACCAGCCAGACCGAGCCCGTAAAGCACTACCTGTAGCCAGGCAAGTGCGCCTCCATTTGAGGAAATCGAAGAGGCCCCGGGCCATCCGAACCAGTAAGTCAGAAAATTGTTAAACAGGAAAACGAATATCAAGATTGTGACAGCCCATGAAAACGTCCGCCAGCCCAGCGTCGATGCCGACGCCTGATATGTTTCATCGCTCACAGTCAGCACCCACCCTTGATTACCCCGGCAACACCCTCATCACTACACGCCGCTTGCCGATTATAAAGCATCCGGGCGTAAGGGGTGGAACAGAAAGCCCTGTTCCACCCGATTGATTGTTTGTCAGATCAAAGACCTGATTACAGGCCCAGAACGCGGTTGCGCTGCTGGAAGTAGGCGCCTTCCGACAGCTTCATCCAGCCGCCGACGTCAGCACGCGCTGCAACAAAGCTTTCATGAGTACGTTTTGCCAGATCGGAGTGTGCAACTGTTTCTGCAAACACTTCTTCAGCAGCCGTACCGAAGCTGTCATAAATGTCATCGTTGAATTCACGCAGCTCAACGCCGTTTTCCTTGACCAGCTTGGTCAGGTACGTACCGTTGTTTGCGTTGTACTCGGACATTGACCATGTGTGCTCTTCGCCACATGCAGCAGTGATGATTTCCTGATCGGTCTTGCCGAGATCGGACCACCACTTTTCGTTCATGCCAAGAGCCAGCGTTGAGCCGGGTTCGTGCATACCGGGATAGTAGTAGTATTTTGCAGCTTCATAGAATTTCATGAAATAGTCATTCCAGGGGCCGACCCATTCGGTTGCATCAATTGCGCCCGAGACAAGGTTTTCATAAATCTGGCCGCCCGGCAGGGACACCGGAGATGCACCCAGTTTTGCCATGACGTCACCGCCAAGCCCTGGAATACGCATCTTCAGACCCTTCAGGTCGTCGGCTGAATTGATTTCCTTGTTGAACCAGCCACCCATCTGAACGCCGGTGCTGCCGGCCATCAGACACTTGAGACCGAAACCGGAAGCTACTTCATCCCAAAGCGCCTGGCCGCCCATGAAGTTGATCCAGGAATTCTGTTCATTGTGGGTCAAACCAAACGGTACTGACGTGAAATACGCCCAGGCAGGGTGCTTGCCCTTCCAGTAATAGTCGGCGGCATGATAGGCCTGCGCGTTACCCGATGCGACTTCGTCGAACGAGTCAAAAGCGCCAACGCGCTCACCGGCTGCAAAATACTGCACCGCGATGCGGCCTTCGGTCAATTCACCGATACGTGCGGCAAGACGCTGCGCCCCTGTGCCCAGGCCCGGAAAATCCCGCGGCCATGTAGCCACGATAACCATGTCCTTCTTGGCTTGCGCAATGGCAGGCGCTGACAATGTGGTTGCAACTGCCGCAGCCCCTGTGGCGATACCGGCAGACTTGATAAACTTACGACGATCCATTCGGATACTCCCTTGTTTTCGAATGTGTCCTGTTCAGCAGAATCAGGCATTTTTGTATTATTGAACGCAGCCTGTCGCGACGCGCTCAATCATTTAAGCCGACCGTTCCGGCCTGCATGACATGAATAAACCCCAAACTTTTCACAGATACAACAGGAACATTCAGTTTTAGGGACGACAATCCGGCAATGTGGTGAACGTGCGGGCTGACAATCCAATTGCAAATTGCGGCATGGAGAAACTGTTGGACATATTGGCTACCGCCAGTTTACCAAAGCCCAATTCGTTTTCAGGATTCAATGCATGTCGACAACATCCAGACCCCCTCTCGTAGGAGTGCCCGCCGATGTATCGGAAAAGGACGGGATGCTTTTTCATTCGGCCGGAGACAAATATCTTCGTGCGTTGATGGATTGCTCCGGTGCCATGCCGGTCATTATCCCGGCCATGGATGGCGGCGTGGATCTGGACCAGTTGCTCGACAGGCTTGATGGCGTGCTGGTTACGGGGGCTACTGCCAATGTTCATCCGTCCAGGTTCGGCGCAAAGCCAAGTGCAGCTCATGAACCCTACGATCTGCTTCGTGACAGCCTGACCTTGCCGCTGATCCGCGCGGTGCTGGACAGGGGCATGCCGCTGTTCTGCATTTGTCGCGGTTTTCAGGAGTTGAATGTGGTGTTTGGCGGCACGCTTGACACCGAGGTTCAAACCAAATCCGGCAATCTCGACCACCGCGCCGCAGACAGCGACGACATTGCAGTGCGCTATGGCCCCGCCCACCCGATTGCCATTGAGCCGGCCAGCATACTGCATTCAATCCTCAAGAAATCCGGTACAATTGTGAACACGGTTCATCGTCAGGCCATCGCCAAGCTGGGCAGCGGGCTGAAAGTCATGGCGCGTGCACCCGATGGTATCATCGAGGCAGTAACCTTGGAAGATACCGACAGTTTTGTGTTGGCCGTCCAGTGGCATCCGGAATACCGGGCAAAGGACAATCCGGACTCGGTGCGTCTGTTCCAGGCGTTTGGCCAGGCCATGCAGCGCTATACTCAGCTTCGCGACCAGGCAGATGCTTCAGGCAGATAACCGACAAGCTGCACCCTGCACACCGGTCACTGAAATTCCCGGCAACAATGGCAGGTGTTGACCCTAGATTTTTCGGTCAGTTTATTTTACCAAATTGCAAACCCCGTAGCTGACGCTGGAGTGAGCATGCCCATCATCACCTGTATTGAAGACCTGCGTGTCCTCGCCCAACGCCGTGTTCCACGCATGTTTTACGACTATGCGGACTCAGGCTCTTATACCGAGACAACCTATCGCGCCAACGAAGCTGATTTCTCCAGGATCAAACTGCGCCAGCGCGTAGCAGTCGACATGGATAACCGCACCACCAAATCGAAAATGATTGGCGAAGATGTGGCCATGCCGGTTGCCATTGCGCCAACCGGCTTGACTGGTATGCAACACGCTGATGGCGAGATACTGGGAGCCAGAGCTGCCGAGAAATTCGGCATTCCGTTTACGCTTTCCACCATGTCCATCTGCTCCATTGAAGACGTGGCGGAGCACACATCCAAGCCGTTCTGGTTTCAGCTGTATGTCATGCGTGACAGGGAGTTTTCGGCTAATCTGATCGACAGGGCAAAGGCTGCGGGATGTTCTGCCCTGGTGGTGACGGTCGACCTGCAATTGCTCGGCCAGCGCCATAAGGATCTGAAGAACGGTTTGAGCGCGCCGCCAAAGCTTACTATCGCAAACATGATCAACATGGCGACCAAACCCCGCTGGGGTCTCGGCATGCTGGGCACCAATCGCCGTACGTTCCGCAACATTGTTGGCCATGCCAAGGGCGTTGACGATATGTCATCGCTCAGCAGCTGGACCAACGAGCAGTTTGATCCCCAGCTCAACTGGAAGGATCTTGAGTGGATCAAGAAGCGCTGGGGCGGCAAGATCATCCTGAAAGGGATTATCGATCCCGAAGACGCGAAAATGGCGCTGCAGGTTGGCGCCGATGCGTTGATCGTGTCCAATCATGGCGGCCGCCAACTCGACGGAGCCCTGTCATCCCTCTCCTCACTGCCGGCGATCATCGACGCGGTTGGGGACAAGATCGAGGTCCAAATGGATGGCGGCATCCGGACAGGTCAGGATGTGTTGAAGGCAAAGGCACTGGGCGCTGCCGGCACTTATATCGGCCGCGCATTTCTGTATGGCCTGGGCGCCATGGGCGAGCAAGGCGTAACCACTGCGCTGGAAATCATCCAGAAGGAACTCGACACAACGATGGCATTGTGCGGCTTGCGGGACGTCAATAAATTATCCCGTGACGTGCTGCTGATGCCGGACCGGTGGTGGTGAATCGAAGAACCTGAACCACAGCCGGGCTCTTCAAGTTCACCACTGTCACCGGGCCAGTCCCGCAGAGGTCGTGGCACAATTCATACCAAAGGAACCGGCTGTTGACTCATTTGATGGAGTCAACAGTCAGTTCCATTGTATCACATATAGCCTATCCATTTGCCGCGGCCATCCAGCTTGCCGGAGGACTTTTCTGCATTTTGCACCTGGTTGTTATCGCCAGACGGCTGGCTGGTCAGGTGAGACGCTGCCAGGACAAGTAAAATGGCTGTCAGCGCAACAATAATAGTGTTCCAGCTGGCTGTTGCCGGTTTATCATCTGTCTCGGGCAGCAGTACGGAAGAGTGAGGGATATCAGTCATGGTCAATGCTCCGGTGTCCAGGTGAGAGCAAACAACCACTCTCACCGATTTTCGAAATAAGCGCGGGGTGTCAGGCCTGCCAGAACGGCTTGCTGCTTTCGCGACAGGCGTCGATGCGGGTCACACCGATGTCAGTCAGCAACCGGTCGTTCAACTCGCACAATTGCCTGCGCTGAACGACCCGACCGTGCCATTGCACCACCCGACCAATGGCTTTGCCGGACCACCTTTGAATGGTGACAGGCCACGAATCTGCACGAGACGCAGATTTGGTGTCGGATACTGCGGAAATTGCATCGCACGATGAAATCTTCATGATCAAGCTCCAGTTTGTAGAGGTCCCAAAGCCGTTGGCGGCTGATCAGCAGACCTCGTGTTTGACTGCTTGCTTTTATACATTCCCCGATTTTGGGCGACAAACGATCTTAATTGCATATCGAATTAGAAAAACTAATTTTAATTAAGTCAAACTATATTTTTTTGGCTTTATTCTGCCATATTTTTTATTCACTGGATTTTATAATTGATTTTGGTGTTATTTTTTCTTATGAAATGTCATGGCCAGACGGTTACCTTCCCTGAACGCAATGCGGGCCTTTGAATCGGCTGCACGTCACTTGAGTTTCACTCTTGCGGCACACGAATTACACGTGACCCAGGCTGCCGTAAGCCATCAGATCAAGTCTCTGGAAGCCCATCTCGGGATGCCGGTATTCAAGCGCCTGAACCGCGCCCTGGTTCTGACAAGCGCCGGGCAAGCGCTGTTTCCGGCTGTCAGTGAAGCCCTCGACATCATGGCGTCTGCCGTCGACAGGCTGCACAACCAGGATCAGTCCGGCGAGTTGACCATCACGACAATAGATTCGTTTGCCGCCACATGGCTGGTCCCGAAACTCGGCCGCTTCCGCAGGTCGAACCCGGACATCGACGTCCGCATCACGACTTCGGACACCAGCGTCGATTTTGCGCGGGTAAATGTCGACATGGCGATCCGGTACGGAGCCGGTGGCTGGCCTGGCCTGAGTGTGGAGCGGCTAATGACGGAAGAGGTGTTTCCGGTCTGTGCGCCCTCCTTGCTGGAGACGGGTCCGCCCCTCACCAACCCGGCAGATCTGAAAAACCACACCCTGTTGCATGATGACCTGCGCATGGACTGGCGAATGTGGCTAATGGCAACTGGCGAGGATGGCATAGACGCCGGCAAGGGTCCGGGCTACCAGCATTCCAACCTTGTCCTGCTGGCCGCCGAACAAGGCGATGGAGTCGCCTTGGCGCGCAGTGTCCTGGTGCAGGATGCCTTGGCCGCAGGCCGGCTGGTCAAGCCATTCGATATCGCGATGCCGACCGAATTTGCCTATTACATGGTCTGCCCGCACGCAAACCTAGAACGGCCGAAGGTCATGGCATTCCGCCAATGGCTCATTGAGGAAGCCCGGGCTCTGGGGTCTGATCCGGCACAGATCGCCGAAGTCACTCCTGGGCAATAGCCACGGCTACAGTTTGATTAACCAGCTTCATCGGTCCGTAACTGCTCAAAAATGCCACTTCGGCCGCATCGAGCCCGACCCCTATGCGAGCTATCGTATCTGCACCCGCCATGCCTGTTGCATCGACCAGATGCCAGGCACCCTCCAGAAAAACCTCCGCGACCGCATGAAAATCCTGCGGCGTCACATCGGGCGCATAGACACTGGCGAACCGGGCCGGAATCGTCGAGGCACGGGCCAGACAGATCAGCACATGGGCGAAGTCGCGGCAGATGCCCTGGCGCTGCACAACCGTATCCAGCGCCGTGGTCTGGCCGGAGCTTGATCCTGAGACATATTCGATTTTATCATGAATCCAGTCGCGTATCGCAGCGATACGCTCACCGCCGGAAAATTCCCCGAACTCTGCAGTCACAAAACTCTGGAACTCGTCGGACGGACAATATCGCGACGGCATCAGATACCTGACCGTATCTCCGGGCAGGAGATGCGGCGCAACAGCATCAAGAGATGCAATCTCCGATACGCGACGATTGACGTCGATCGTGGCCGAGTAGTCGCACAGAAAGTCGCCGTCACAACGCAACCAGATGCGATCACCGAGATTATTCTCAGCGCTGACCCGGGCAAAATGTTCGGTTTCACTCAAGCCAATACTGGCATTGACCACCCGCTGATCGTCCTGGTTCGCAGCTTCGATCTGCAACAACAGAGCGGTCGGTTGCGTCAGGGCGTAGTGCAGATGAACCTTGATATCCAGAATCATCCGGCAGGCCAACTTCGCAACATCACAATCCTGCCAGCAGTGCCGGCCATCATTGCCGGCAATCTGGTCCGCAACTCATCTGTTTCTGAAGACAATGTCATTGTCACGCCGCCTTGATCTTTGACAATACCGTGTTGAGCTTTTCAACCGTCGCATTGGTGTCAGCGAGCTTGTCCAGGCCAAACAACCCCAGCCGGAATGTCGAAAAACCGTCAGGTTCGTCACACATCAGCGGCACACCTGCTGCAATCTGCATGCCTTGTTCAACAAACTTCCTGCCGTTTTGAATATCCGGATCATCCGTATAGCTGACCACAACGCCGGGCGCTTCGAACCCGGCAGCCGCCACACTCTTGATGTCATGGTCGGCTAGAAGTTTCCGGACCCTGTTGCCCAGTTCCAGCTGTTGTTCGCGCAGCTTGTCGAAACCAAGCGCCTGGGTTTCGAGCATGGTGTCGCGAAACCGGGCCAGAGCATCCGTCGGCATTGTGGAGTGATAGGCGTGGCCGCCGTTTTCATAAGCCTGCATGATCTGGTGCCATTTGCCCAGGTCCACGGAAAAACTGCTGCTCTTGGTGCCCTGCAACGCTGTCAGAGCGCGGTCGCTGAGTGTCACGAGACCGGCAGAGGGAGAGGCGCTCCAGCCCTTTTGAGGCGCTGAGATAAGGACATCGACACCAATGGCCTTCATGTCGACCCACACAGTGCCTGATGCAATGCAGTCGAGCACAAACAGGGCTCCAACCTCATGAGCGGCATCTGCCACAGCCTTCATGTAGCTGTCAGGCAGCATGATGCCTGACGAGGTCTCAACATGCGGGGCAAACACCACGTTGGGCCGTTCATCACGGATGGAACTGACAACTTCATCGATCGGGCACGGCGCATAAGGTGCCGGCAGGTCGTTGCCGACGGCACGTGCCTTGAGCACGATCTGCTCACTGGGGATGTCACCTGCATCAAAAATCTGGGTCCAGCGATAGGAAAACCAGCCATTGCGAATAACCAGCGTCTTGCGGTCGGTTGCAAACTGCCGCGCAACCG
>JBDNEZ010000396.1:0-3835 GCA_041690095.1 Anderseniella sp. | reverse complement strand
CTGTTCATGTCAATTGCCGAACAGATGGGAGTAACGCTTGAGAAAACCGCCTATTCAGTAAACATCAAGGAGCGCCTCGACTTTTCCTGCGCCGTCTTCAATGCAGATGGCGCACTGGTGGCCAATGCGCCTCACATGCCGGTGCATCTGGGGTCCATGGACAAATCGGTCGAGACCATCATCGCCAACAACCCGGTCATGCATCCAGGTGACGTGTACATGCTGAATGCACCTTATCATGGCGGCACTCACCTGCCCGACATCACGGTGGTCACACCGGTGTTCGACACCGATGACAAGACCATCCTGTTTTATACCGCAAGCCGCGGCCATCATGCTGATGTGGGCGGCATGGCACCTGGATCAATGACACCGCTGGCAACTTCCATCCACGAAGAAGGCGTCGTCATTGATAACTTCAAGATGGTCGACAAGGGCGACTTCCTTGAAGACGAAACCATGTCGGTGCTCACCGCAGGCGAATATCCGTGCCGCAATCCTGGCCAGAACATCGCCGACCTGAAAGCCCAGGTCGCAGCCAACGAAAAAGGCGTGCAGGAACTGCGCAAGATGGTTGCACAGTTCAGCCTTGATGTAGTCCAGGCCTATATGAACCATGTGCAGGACAACGCGGAAGAAAGCGTGCGCCGTGTCCTTGGTGCCCTGCATGATTGCTCATTCGATTATGAGATGGATGCCGGTCAGCACATCAAGGTGCATATCAAAACGGACCGTGAAAACCGCACCGCCGTGGTCGATTTCACCGGCACCAGTGAGCAACAGGCCAGTAATTTCAATGCTCCGCGCCCGATTACCAATGCGGCTGTGCTGTATGTCTTCCGGTGCATGGTGGCTGACAACATTCCGATGAATGCCGGCTGTCTGAAGCCGATCACCATCATCACGCCCGAGAAGTCCATGCTGTCGCCGGAGTATCCCGCGGCCGTGGTAGCGGGAAATGTTGAGGTCTCTCAAGCCGTGACAAGTTGCCTGTTCGGGGCGCTGAACGCGGTCGCGGCATCGCAATCAACCATGAACAACTTTAACTTCGGCAATGCGAAATATCAGTATTACGAGACCATCTGTTCAGGTTCCGGTGCCGGCCCCGGTTACGACGGCACCGCAGGCGTGCACACCCACATGACCAACACTCGGCTGACCGACCCGGAAATTCTGGAATTCCGGTATCCGGTCGTACTGGAGGATTTTCACATCAGGCGCGGTGCCGGCGGCCATGGCAAATGGTCCGGCGGCGGCGGCACCAGACGCACGGTACGTTTCCTGGAAGAGATGGACGTTTCGCTGCTGACCGGCCACCGGCGTGTGCCGCCGTTCGGGCTTGACGGCGGCGATCCCGGCCAGGTTGGCAACAACTCATGCCGGCGCAAGGATGGCACGGTTGAACAACTCAAGGGCTGCGATCAGACAAAGGTGTTTCCTGGCGACGCCATTATCATCCAGACTCCAACCGGCGGCGGATACGGCAAGGCCTGATTTGGAAAGTTGAACCATCAGGAAATGCCTGCCTCGCGCAATGCCGCTGCGTAGGTGCGGCTGACCGGCAGTTCGGTGCCGTCAGACATGACGACACTGATCTTGCCGCCATCGCGCCGGGTGGTCGCGATTGCCGAAAATGCGGCCCAGTGCGAACGGTGCACCTGAATACCGGTCGTGCTGCCTGCTTCATTGATGGCATCCGCCAGCCGCAGCAGAACCAGCTCCCTGCCCTTGCTGGTGACAATTTCAACATAGTGATCCTGCATCGACATATACAGCAGTTGACCGCGTTTGGCCGGCGGCAATCGCAACATCAGTGTCGCCTGCGCCTCGCGTGGTTTACCATCAGATGCGGGTGATTGCACCGGCTGAAAGAAGAAGTAGGCTACAATGCCAATGATAATAGCAACCGGTAACGCCTGAAGCATCTGCCACAGCACACTTGCAATTGTTATGGAATCGCTCAGGAAGACTGTCCTGAGCAGACCGACGGCGAGACCGATGAACGGTGTCGCGAGACAACATCCGATGACGGTTTGCAGCAGACCGATACGGGATGTGCCACCATTCCACACACTGACCACTGCGATACCGCTCAAGGCTATCGACCATGTCACGAAATGCACGGTCAACCAGAACCCCAGCCGTTCGGCAAACCACAGCCGGTCAATGGTGCCGAACGGGCCGGTAAACACGAACAGCGCAACGATGGCAGCAAACGCCATCCACAGCCGCCTGTCGGAAAACAGGGACCGCAGTTCACGAAGCGTGAATTGCACAATCTGGTATTTCACGTAGCCCTTGCCCTTGTTGACGCATAACAGCTTCATGCCAGCCACATGCTGCCGGTAAGTCTTCAGTTGATACAACTGTCTTAACTGAAGGAATGCCGCATGAACATCAAGCCATTGCTGGAGGCAAGCCCGGCAATACAGCTTCACGTGGCAGCCGCCGCCTTGGCCATCGCGCTGTCGGTGGCAATCATGATTGTGCGAAAGGGTACGCCTGCCCACAGACATGTGGGGCGAACCTGGGTGGCGATGCTGGCCATTATTTGCATTTCATCATTCTGGATCACCGGGATGAATGGCACGCACTATAGCTGGATTCACCTGTTGGAGGCGTGGACGCTGACTGGCCTGACTCTCGCCATCCTGGCGGCAAGAACCGGCAACATACGTGTCCACAAATACGCCATGATATCCACCATGACGGGTGCCTTGTTCGGAGCGGGTTTCTTGGCCTCCCTGCCGGGCCGTCTGATGAACGTCGTGCTTTTCGGGTAACGGTTTTGCCTTTCGTATCAATGTCCCGTGGGCACCGGTTTGTTGCGCAGTCCCGTCAGCACATTGAAACCTATCTCCAGCATCTGGATACCGCTGCCGATCTGCGTCGCTGCGACCGCTGCTTCACCCGATCGGGTTCAGCGACAGTACTTGCCCTTGCCGGACCGGCCGTGCTTGCCCAAATCAAAATGAAAATGATTGCGGTGAGCAGCGTTTGCCTTCGGTCCCAGAACCGTGGTGAAAGTGCTGCAGGCGCGGCCATGTACCTGCTTGAGGAACGAACTTTCCTGACCGCCGTTCTTCCAGCCTTCCTCGACTTCCACAACACGGCCTGACGCCAGTGTGAAGGCAGAGACGTCCAGCGCATTGCCGAACCCATGTTCGGAGATTTTGGCACCGCGCTTGTTGTCACGACCGCGACACGCATATGATGCGGCGATGCGCAGTTTGACCACCCGCTCTCCGAATGCAGACCGGGCCGCCGGTTGCACAACCTTGCCAATCCAGCGGTCTGTAGCGCCGACCATCTGGCAACGCAGCTTCGCTGGCGTGGAGAACGCTACATTGCTGACTGCAGAAACCTTCCAGGCGTTCGCAATCCCGCAAGCGCCCCTGCCTTCAACGTTGCCGAGCGAGACAGCGTCGGCAACCGATTGCGGATCAACTGTGCATTGTCCCGACGGCGGTCGGACACCGACAGTGGTGAAGTTATCCGTGAGGTTCGGTGTGGATGAACACGCCGTCAATGTGGCCAGACACAACACCATGGTGATGGCCTGGACGGTGGGCTGAACTTTAAGCTGGGTGAATATCATGGTGGCGGTTCTCTATGAGAAACCGGGCAATACTACGTCAGCGATGTCCGGGAAAGAACCGTTCTCACGGTTTGGTAAATGCAGATCACCAATTTTCTCTGGTTAATACCAGATCTCGGTAACAGCGACCCATTTCATGCAGACGACATTGGTGATACGATTCCACTTCAATTCGATGACAGACTTCGAAGAAGAGGTTTTATGTACACAATATACACGTCGCCCGGCACAGGCGGG
>JBDNEZ010000395.1:0-6522 GCA_041690095.1 Anderseniella sp. | reverse complement strand
TGCCAATGATCTCGCGGTCGGAACGAGGTTGATTGGGCTACTTCTTACTGCCCCATGGGACCACCCTTTGGCGGACCCGATTCGTTTGGCGTGAAATTGCCGAGGTTGCCGAACATCTGTTGCAGTATCGTCAACTCACGACCGCGAGAAGGGGTCTCTCGCGAGTTCATGTCAACGACTGCACCATCTTGCAGGGTATACTGCCCGAAACTCTGGACCTGGCCGAACTGGCTGAAGCGGACGGCAAGAATTTGCCTGTCCAGCTCTTCATTTTCCAGAAAGGCACTCGTTTTGACCCGCGACGAAATATAATAAAAACTGTCGCCTTGATATTGCACTGTGGCCGTCGTCGATGGCGAACCCAAAGCAGTGCGGACCTCTTCTTGTGTCATGCCGAGGCGCAGTTTCTGGAGATCCTGTGTGCGTGCCTGATAGCCGCGGTGTTCAATTTCGCGCGAACAGCCTGACAATGCGACAGCTGCCAGGACCACGCCGGAATAAAGCAACGCTGTGCGCAGACTATTTGATACAGGTAGAATAATAGGCTTGAAGGTTCGCACGTAACGTATCACTTCTGTTGTGGCCAGCAAGACACCTGTTGGCCGATTGCAGCACTGTATGCTGCAGGTTATCCTGACGCCACGGTATACGTGGCTGTAAAGTCAAACTCTGTTTAGCTGGTTCTGCATGATATTGAAAAACATTCTTTCCCGCACTCAAAAACCAGCCCCTGTCAGAACCGTCTACGAGGCGATTGTGGCACAGGCACGGCAAGCCGAATTGTATTCCGAACTTGGTGTGCCTGATACGCTTGACGGACGGTTCGACATGATCATTCTGCACAATGATGCGGTGATGTACCATATGCAGGCAGGAGATGATCGTGACCGAGTGTTTGCCCAGGCGTTGATTGATGAATTGTTCCGCGACATGGACCGGTCCTTGCGCGAAATGGGCGTCGGAGATATGGGGATCGGCAAGCGGGTCAAGAAAATGGCGACAGTCTATTACGGCCGCGCTAGTGCATATGCCGGTGCGCGTGCCGACGGTGGGTTGTCACTGGTGGCGGCACTGGTAAGAAATGTGTTTGCAGGCGACGATGCAAACACACACGATGCCGAGCGGCTTGCCAACTATGCCGGATTGCTGCATGACGCGGTTGGTTTGATGGATCGCACACAAATACGAGCCGGCAAACTGGACCTGAGCAAGCTGAAACCCTGACTCCCGTCAATTGAAGCGGATAGATAGACATGACTGCAGATCTGGAGTTTTCACGACCGTACGACGTTCGCAGGATGGCACCTGAGGGCGCCACCGAGACAATCAGCGCCACGCTAGGCGAATGCCAGGCAATCGCGCTCAGGTTCGGTGTGCAAGCCGTACATTCAGTCTCTGCGACGATCAAGGTTCAACCCTGGAAACAGGGCCGTTTCCGGGCCCGGGGCGATGCAACCGCCAGCATCACCCAAATTTGCGTGGTGACGCTGGAGCCCTTCGAGAGTGCTGTCAGCGCCCAACTTGATCAAATCTTTATCAAGAAAGATAGCAAGCGTGCTGCCGATACTGTCGAGATCGTGGTGGCTCATGACGAAGACGACATCGGCTACGTAGAAGACGGACACATTGAACTGGGCGAATTCGCCGTTGAAGCGCTGGGTCTCGAACTTGATCCTTATCCGCGAAAGCAAGGTGCTGAATTGCCGGATACATTTTCAGGAGAACCCGCAACCGGCGACCAGAAGGCAAACCCCTTTGCCGTATTGAAGCAGTTGAACCTCAAGAATAGCGACTAAAGCGTGTTGCGCTCAATAGGGCTCAATTTGATGGAGTAAAATCCGTTCACTCAGGCAGGCGCGGTGCGCAGCGCCTCGCAAGCACCGCACCGGATGGACGGATTTGGCCCACGAGATCAGGATAATTTTTGATTGAATCAACCAAAGATCATAAACCTGATAGATCCCAAATTCATATAGCAACATGGGTTCAATTGGACCCATGTTGCTATAGAGCACTTTGAACGTTTAAAGCGATTTTCAGGCCGGGCTCATCCTGCTTGCCGCGCCTTTTCGGTCGAGGCTGACAAGCCGGGTTCCACAAACTCTACAAGATGGGCCAATGGCATTGGTTTCGCGTACCTGTAACCCTGCAAGGTCTGACACCCGATAAATTTGAGAAGCAGTTCCTGGCTTTCGGTCTCTACGCCTTCTGCCGTGACAATCATACCAAGCGACGATGCCAGATTGACGACGCATTGGACGACAGCAGCCGAATGAGGGCTGGAATCCATTGTTGACACAAAGCATCGGTCGATCTTCACCTTGTCGAACGGAAAGTCCTGGATGTAACTGAGACTCGAATAGCCAGTGCCGAAATCGTCGAGTGCAATGCGGATGCCTTTGGCCTTGAAGGCATCAATGACCCGGCTGGCGATTTTCGAATCATGCATCAGTAGGCTTTCCGTGATTTCAAACTCCAGACGGCGGGGGTCGAAGCCCGCGGTATTGATGGCTGCCAGCAGGCGTGGCACCACAAGCGGATCGCGGAATTGAACCGGTGACAAATTGACGGACAGGAACAGATTTTCCATGCCAGCCAGATCCCCCGCCGCTCTGCGCAGTACCCATTCACCCAGTTCGATGATGAACCCCGACTCTTCAGCCACGGGAATAAACTGAACCGGCGAGACCTGCCCGCGTACCGGGTGATTCCAGCGAACCAGAGCTTCCACGCCCTGTATATTTCGAGTTTGGCCACAGACGATGGGCTGGTAGTAGACTTCCATCTCGCCGTTTTTGATCGAATGCGCGAGATCCACTTCCATTTCCCGGCGTTTGAGTCTGTCCGCCTCGTAGGCGGTATCAAACATAAGGGGGTGATCCACACCGTCCGATTTACCCTTGCACATGGCAATATCAGCACGCCGCAAGAGCTCTTCGAGTTCTGTTCCGTCCTCGGGCGAGATCGCAATACCCACCGATGCGCCGCTTGCAACCGGGTTGCCATGGATGACTTGGGGTTGCGCAATTTCCTCCATGATTCTGAGGCCGATCACCTTGGCGCAAGATGCTTTATCCACCTTTTTGAGGATCACGAATTCATCTCCGCCGAGCCGGGCAACGAACGCGTCATCGCCAGCTGCGCGCCTGATGATATTGGCGGCACGGCACAAGAGAATGTCGCCGATCTTGTGGCCCATCGTGTCGTTGATAAGCTTGAACTTGTTGAGGTCGATGTAAAGCACAGCAGTAATTTGAGCGTGAGAGCAGGGGCCAATTTCCTTGGTGTGCTTCAGAAAATGAGCCCGATTGGCAAGACCCGTGAGTGTATCGTGATAAGCGATATGCAGGGCATATGCCTCGCTTTCTCTCAATTGTTGTGTGACCTTTCTGGATTCGGTGACATCGCACATTGAGCCCATCGCGCCGATCAACACCTTATTGGCATCATAGAGCGGCATTGCCTGCGCGACGACCTCCCGCATTGGCAAATCGTCCGGTGCGATGATCATGTCGAAATCGACGACATTCTCGCCGTTGTAAGCCCGCCACAATGGTACTCGGTTGGTAGCCAGTGGCGTAGTGCTGTCTGTTTCAAAAAGGTTGTAGAACTTGCTCCATTCCTCTGGTAGTAAGTCTGTCTTGTTCTGCCCAAGAATTTTTCGGGCCTGGTCATTGAACACCGTCAGTTCGCCGGTTGCGTTGCAGGCAACAATACCGTCGTTCATGCTTTGCAGAACTGAATTGAACAGCTCATTCAGGACTTCTGTCGCCTTGCGAGACTCAACCTGAGTTGTCACGAACGCTGCTGACATGACGACACCCTCAACACCGCCATCGTCGTTGCGCCAAGGTCGCATTTCCCAGTTGACGTACTCGACCGAGCCATCCGACTTTGTGACGGGGTCCTCCTGCCGCCGGGCACTTTTACCGTCAAGAACCCTGTGGAAAGAACTTTTCACCAGGGCATTGTCATTCATCAGTTGGCTGAACGTAACCTTGGTCTTTTTGCCGGACACAAGCGAAGCGTAATCCTTCCAGCGATTGCTGGTGCTGAGATATTCACCATTGCGATCGATCAGCGCGATACCGATTGGTGCGTTCTTCGCCAATGCGCGGATCTGGCGTTCAGTGGCTTTTGACTTTTGCTCAGCCGTCAGGCGTGTCTCGATTTCTTCTGCTACGACGCCTGTTGCCAGCCGCATGCCCATCTGCTCGACCACCATCGCGGCCAATTCCTCCAGCATGGACTGTTCATGCGCTCCGAAGTCGTGCCGGGGCTTGTCATCGATAATGCAAAATGAGCCCAGCCGATGACCGTTCGGCGCGATGAGTGGGGCGCCGGCATAGAACCGGATGTGGGCAGCACCGGTAACGAAAGGATTGTCCTTCAACCGGTCATCTTTTGACGCATCGGGGATATAATTGACTTCGTCGTTAAGCACCGTATAGGAACAGAACGCGAGATCGCGCGGGAGTTGAGGCTCATCCATACCGCAGGACGACTTGTTCCACTGGCGGTCCTTGTCGACCAGCGAGACCAGCGCGATCGGTACATTGAACTGTTTTGAAGCATAGCTGGTGAGCCGGTCGAAGGCACTCTCCGGCGCGGAGTCAAGAATGGCATAGCTACGCAATGTGGCGAGGCGTTCGTTATCATCTGGTGGAATTGATGCAGGTGTCATGCTGGAACTCCTGACTCGGCCAGGCAGGTGCGGGAAACTGTTCAGCAAGTTGGCCGGCAGTACCGGCATGAACGTCGATCACAGCCTGCTTGCGTTGGCAATCCGATCCGCGGAGGCGCGTCGCGCAATTCTCCTGGTCCAACTGGTGTAAGCACAAATATTCCCCCAAGTGGTCAGCCGCTTAGTGCCGTCAACGACAGTGGCTGTTCGATATTTCAGACACCAATCAAGAATTAGTGCCCAAGAATCCGGAGATGCACCCCGGAACTTGCAGTAAATAGTCAAATCCGTTTAAGGAAGGTAAAGATCGAGGCGGGCTTTGGGTACAAACAGCACTTACCTGTTGTGTCCATGCCGTAATCAACTATCCTTCGCTTTTCGATAAAACAGGGGCATGCGGATTGAAAACCGATTCCGGTGACATTATAATTTCGCTCGACGCAATGGGCGGCGATCATGGCGCGTCAGTCGTTTTGAACGGTGCTGCTACGGCGCTTGCGGCCAGGCCTGAGCTGCGGTTTATTCTGTTTGGTGACGAGAATGTCATTGCACCTGTACTTGATGAGCTTCCGGCGCTTAAGGCTCGCTCGGTCGTGCATCACACCGATGTGGCGATTGCGATGGATGACAAGCCATCTCAGGCCATCCGGCGCGGTCGCAAGACGTCAAGCATGTGGATGGCAATTGACTGTGTGAAGCAGGGCGAGGCACAAGCTGCTGTTTCTGCTGGCAATACCGGCGCACTGATGGCCATGGCAAAAGTGTTGCTGAAGACAACCGAGGGTGTATCCAGGCCAGCCATTGCCGGCATATGGCCGACCTTGCGGGGTCGCAGCATTGTACTTGACATGGGGGCGACTGTCGGTGCGGATGCGGACCAACTGGTCTCAAATGCAATTATGGGCGCAGCTATGGCCCGCTGCCTGTTCGGCATCAGAAGGCCAATGGTCGGATTGCTGAACATCGGCGTGGAAGAAATCAAGGGCGTTGAAGCCGTCCGGGAAGCCGGCGCATTGTTGCGTGAGGCTGATCTGCCGCTTGACTATCAGGGGTTTGTCGAGGGAACGGATATCGGAACCGGCAAGGTCGATGTGATCGTTACCGAAGGGTTCAGCGGAAATATTGCCTTGAAAACAGCGGAAGGCACCGTCCATCAGATCATTGCCGTTTTGCGTGAGGAGATGAACCGTACCATTGCGGGTAAAATTGGAGCGTTGTTTGCAAAAGGTGCGTTTTCGCGCTTAAAGAAACGGCTTGATCCGCGCTACTATAATGGCGGTGTGTTTCTGGGGTTGAATGGTGTCGTGGTCAAGAGCCACGGCGGCACGGATTCTTTTGGCTTTTCATCTGCCATTAATGTTGCAGCTGACATGGTGGCCAATGATCTCGTGGACAGGATTGACAGGGGTATGGAACTTGCGCCACACGAACACCACGAGCTCACAAACGGGCAGGCACGGCTGGCCAGTGCAAGCTAATCAGGATTAAATATTATATATGACACGTTCCGTAATCCGGTCAGTCGGATCCTATTTACCGCAGCGGGTGATGACCAATGCCGAACTGGCTGAGACGGTTGATACATCTGATGAGTGGATTGTCGAGCGAACCGGCATCCGTCAGCGCCATATCGCTGCAGAAGGTGAATTGACGTCGCATCTGGCAATCAAGGCGGCTGAGGCAGCACTTTCACGTTCAGGCATTTCGGCTTCGGATATTGATCTTGTCATCGTGGCAACCTCGACACCTGACCAGACTTTTCCGGCAACCGCAGCAACTGTTCAGGGTGAACTTGGCATTTTGCAGGGTGCCGCTTTTGACCTTCAGGCGGTGTGCTC
>JBDNEZ010000394.1:0-27819 GCA_041690095.1 Anderseniella sp. | reverse complement strand
CTGACCACGCAGGTGTGCCGCCAGGAACCACAGGTCTCCAAGCAAGGGTGCCTCGGCAAGGGCCGACAATACTGCTTTGAGGGCACCTGTCTTGAGGGTTCGCTGTTGAGTGAATTTGGGTTCAAGTTCAGCAAAGAAGCTTGAACCGGACATGGCGATCACCGCATCCCGGCGCTGTGGCAGGCTCATCAGAGCAATGCGGTCAGCCAGAAGGTCAACACTTGCCGGATCATCGAGATCAAGCGTCTTCAGCCATGCCTGCAGGTAGCGAGGTGTTACGGGGTAGAGTATTTCCTGTTTCAGGTGGGTTCGTTCGAGACCGGCAAGCTGCCAGGCGCCGCCGCCGGCGACTATCACCGCGATCAAAAGCAACCCGAGCGCGCTGATGGGCCTGCCGAAGCCCGGCACCTTATTTGTTGCCGCCATAATAGTCGGGATATTTCTTGTTGTAGTAGCCGGAGGCGTAATAGCCGTAATGCCGCGCCTTCGAGGCAACCACATCGTTCAGGATGATACCGATCAGTTTATCCATGGACCCAGGTGATTCCTTCAGCGCCGCTTCGACTGCGTCGCGAGGGGTTTTCTCCCACTTCACCACCAACGCCACTGAATCGACAGCATCCATCAGCGCCCGCCCGTCTGTGACCGGCAGCAAGGGTGACGTATCAACGATGATCAAATCGTAAAATTCGCTCAGGTGAGCCAGCAACTCCCTGAGGCGTTTTGAGCCGAGCAGTTCTGCTGTATGGGTGAGTTCGCGCCGAGCTGGCGACGGCAGGATATGCAAGCCCGATGTGGCGTCTTGAATGATCGCCTGGCTTAAATCGGCCTCCCCGAGCAGCAATTCCACACACCCGATCTTTGCCTGAGGGGCATACAGCAGCGTCAGGACAGGGTGGCGCAGATCAAGATCGACAAGCAACGTCCGCTCGCCCGACGCGGCCGCCAGTTGGGCCAAATTGGAGGCAATCGTCGACTTGCCTTCACCCGGCAATGCCGAGGTGACAAGAATAACCTTCTGTGGCCGGTCCACATCAGCGAACCTGATCCCCATTCTCAGGGATCGGATAGCTTCGGTAAAACCGGACAGTGGTTTCTTTACAACCAATCGGCTCATCGAGACGCGATCGCCACCGCCCATGCGCCGCTCCGATTCTGTGCCTTTCGAGAACAGCCGGGACAGCAGGCTCAGCGGATTGAGCCTCCGGGCGACGCTGCCCAATCCGCTGATTAACTCACCATCAGCTTTCGGGACCGATGCAAGGACTGGAACCCCCAGTTGTTTTTCCACCTGGCTCGACGTCCGGTAGCCTGAATCGAGGTGCTCCAGCAAAAATGCAATACCGGCACCAAGGCCCAGGCCCAGCATGGCAGCCAGCATCACGATGGATTGCTTGTTCGGGGCACTTGGAACGGTTGGTGCGGCTGCCCGCTCTATCACACGCGAATTGTTGGTATTGAGCTTTTCCTGTTCACTGGTTTGCTTGAAGCGTGACAGGAACGATTCGAACAACGCCTTGTTGGCAGCTGATTCGCGTTCCAGTTCCCGCAGGGTGATTTCGGCCTGATTAACGTCGGATGCGGTGCCCTTGACTTCCGCCAGGCTGTTTTCAATCGATTGCTCACGGCTGCGCGCGACCCGAAGTTCGTTTTCTGCCGAAGCCAGGATGCGCCGGGCTTCAGCGCCAATCGAGCGGTTGACATCGGCCAGTTGCGCACGGGCTGATACAACGGAAGGATGTCTGTTGCCGTATTTTGCACCCAGGTTCGCCAGTTCACGGCGCACTTCAGACGCCTTGCCCTTCAGAGCCGCCAAAGCACTCGATGACAGCGCATCCGCAAAAGCAGTTATATCGCCACCCCGTTTACGCACTGCCTGGATCTGGTCATACTTGGCTTGCGACTGCGCCGTTTCCGCGCGCACCAGGATCAGTTGCTCATTGAGCTTGGAAACCTGCTGCTGGCTGAGCGTGGTCCCCTCGCTATCCACGATATTGTTCTGTGCCTTGTACAACTCGACGGCGCGTTCAGATGTCCGCACCTTGGTTTTCAAGTCACCTAACCGTTCTTCCAGCCATTCATTGGCGCGCCGGGTGACTTCATAGCTTGCCTCCAGTTGGTCCACCAGATACTCGTCGGCGAAACCATTGGCGATCTGGGCTGCCAGGGCAGGGTTCTCAGAGGTGTATTGGATGTCCACGACATATGTCCAACCCTTGCGCTTTACCGAAACGTCCTTCGCAACGGCGCGGATAACCTTGTCCATGGAATTGTCACTGAGATCCGGCTCAGGAACCGCCTCGCGGCTGAGCGCCAGATCGATCAATTGTCGGACAAGCGACGGTTCGCTGGAATCAATCTTCAAGCGCTCATCAAGCTTGAGTTTGGTCACGACGCGTTTGGCGACATCGTAGGACTGAATTAATTCAAGCTCGCTGTCCAGAGCGGAATTGTCCCGGCCAATGCCTGCAACCACGGCTTCAGCATCAATGATGTTTTTCTGCTGCGTATCTATCAGCAGTGTTGCCTTGGCAGTATATAACGGGGTCAGCTGCAGCGCATAAACCGCGCCCAGCAGAGCCGCCAGGAAACCGAGCACGGCCACCAGTGCTCCGCGACGTCGGGCGATCCGCAATAATTCCTTGAGATCAACACCATCCGTTGCACCAAAGCCAAATGGCGCGGCAGATTCACTATAACCATCACGGGGATCTTCGGGATTTATGTTAGTAGCGCGCTTTAGCATAAATACCTACAAGATGACGGTCCCAGTCGGGTAATCCCGAATTATCATCATAGGTGTATTTGTATCTGCCGCCAACCGACAAGAAACGATTCATCCGGTACTCGATATTGGCACCGGCATCATACCTTGTGTCGTCAGGAACAGCATTGTCATAATCATTGTATGAAAAGCCCACCGACGGCGAAAAGATCAGTGTTCGCAGCACTTCATAGTCTACTGCCAGCTTAACCGAATCCTGGGTCCTGCCTGTCTGATCCAGCGTACTGTCTTCAATTGTACGGTCTGCATCAAGCCTGACCGTCATCAGTTGCGTAGGGTTCCACGCCAGAGCTCCATGATAACTCAGGCTGCCATTTGTCGGTGAGCCCGGCAGATCATAGGTCTGTTCCATATACCCTGCCGCGAGTTCACCAGTGACCAGATGCGTGATCTCGAATTCCACGCCGGCAAGCGCTCGCCAGCCTTCGGAATCAACTATTGTTGCCTGATCATAGTCGCGCCAGTTGTAGCGAAAATCGCCGAATACCTTGTATCCGGGCGACACCAGATAACCGACACGACCACCAACTGTTACGATATCACCATCGCGAAAATTCTGGCCTATGGGCGGCGCGAGACCAGTACCGGGAATCGCATCATAATCAAAAAGCTTGTAGGCTCCCCCGACAGACAGCGAAACCCGGTTAATCTCATGATTAACAGAGCCCCAGGTGTCAAATGTGTAATATTTGCCTGGCTCTCCGTTCCCCAAGACAGGATATTCAATATCTGAGGGGCTTTGATTGAACCTGCCGCCTTTCAGTCCACCCAGCAGAACAGTATCGCTGCGCACATCTATGCGCCCGTCCATTTCGCCATCAAAGTCGGTTCGGCTTTGAGAAGACAGGTCGAAGTACTCATAGTGCTCCAGGCCGACACGCAAATTCAGCTCATGGCGACCAAAATCTGATCTTACAGCGACATTGGGTGCCACATAAACGCCGCCATCATCTCTCTGACCGGAGGATGTAGCAAACACATTGCTGTCATAGAACAGGCCGGTTTCGAGGGTTGGCAAAATCCAGAACTGGCCCGAGCGTATCCCCAAACCTTCAAATCGATCGCGTACGGTCGGCATTTCACCAGCCGTAGCGCGAGACAGTTCATCTGCCGAGGCTGCAGGCACAACGCCGCATGCCGCAAAAATTGCAGCAAACCACAGGCCTCTCTTGCTAAATCCCATTACGGCTTTCCCCGCTTTATTTGCCGTTCCTGCACAATAAACAACCCATCGCTCCGCCTAATTCGGGCTCATCGACGCAAGCAAGCCGCTGCCGCCGCCACTTGCGTTGATCCTGAACAGACTGGGAACAATACCAACATACTCGCCGGACCATGCAACAGAACAGACATCGTCAGCAGGAGCGCCGACAGAATTGGCAAACGATGACAGGACAAAAACCGATCCAGTGGAGGTGCATACAGTGCGAAGTACGATCCCCGCGCCGGTTGAATCATTGCCCTCCAGAAGAACCCGGTAGGCGTCTGCAAATCCGACCCCTACATAAACCTGTGTGGTTTCGTCCTGATCATTTGCCGCTGCAAAAAAAGCACCTGCTGCCTGAGGGTCATTGGCAACTTCCTCCGCAACAATCGTCGAAAGTCCGGGGTCCTGACTATAGCGAGCCAGAACCGTATCGGCACTTTGCGAATACGCTGCGGTTGCCGTTAACGTAAGTGCGACAAACCCCAAACATGCGGTTTTCAAAGACATGATTTCAAACCCCCAACACAATCGGCGCCGACCAAATCAAAAAGTGAATAGTCAGATTACACATGCTTGTAGATGTTACCTAATGCAAAAGCACTAAGAAATTCCTTACCCTTTTCATATATGCAAAATTAAACGGAGCTCAGAAGCTTCAAAATACTGCCTGAATTTGGACTGCTAGGTAGTGTCTCAGGTGTTTATTTCTTTCCGTGGCCTGCCAGTTTTCGGCGCGCGCTTCTCAACCAGTGAAACAATCAACTCCATTGTGTAGACTTCATCCACAAGACCAGCAGCAACAGCAGGTGTCGTCTTGAGCGTAGCATGCTTGCGAATGAAGTTGTAGAAGACGAAGTACAGCGCCAGAGCGTGACAGTGGTTTTCATATTTCTTTGAGAAGGCGTTAGTCAGGCGAGTGAAGCGGCGCATTCCCATGCGCATGTTGAGGTTCTGGCGCTCAACATATGACGTGCTGACATGCTTTGTATCCGGGCTGCCAGTGCGGCTCCTTTTCTTTGTTCCGTTGCACTGTGCAGGGCTGTAGCGAGTTGTGCGACCGTTCGGTGATGGACCGTACAGTTTCACCAGTGTTGCATAGTCAATGTCATTGCCAAACGCGCCATCAACAGCCTTGAGGTATGGCTTGTGACCATCTGTGGTCAATTGAACGCGGTTGTCCAGGCGGTCGGCTAAATCGTGCATGAAGTGGTTGGCATACTCAGCGTCACGACCACCAACAAACCAGTTGCAGATGAGCTTGCTATCGGCATCAAGTGCGGTCCATGTCCAGACATCACCGGCAAAGGTTGGTGCGCCCTTGGCAGTGTCGGCATTTTTCTCTTTGGCGTAGCAGAATGACCAGATTTCATCGCACTGGATACGCTGGCTCTTGAGTCCGCGCACATTCACGTCATGGAACTCTGCACAGGCTTCTCCAGCCTCAACAAGCAGCTTTGAAACCGTGTTGATGGACACTCCTGCAACGCGGGAAGTTGAACGCATTGACGAACCTTCAACCAGCATGGAAAGGATTTGGACGCGCTTTTCTACGGACAATTTGCTCATGTCCGTAATGTGTGAAATTATATGCTTAGTGTCAAGCATTTTCATTCACTAAAAATCCACTTCATCATCTATGGAGGTTGTATGGTTGGGGGCCCGGCCAAAGTGATCTGGCGGCTCTTTGGATGCTTCTTCAAACTGATCGGAATGCGCTAACTCAACCAACCCAAATGTATTTGGCGCTGGTCTATTGAAAATCTCACCGCGTCTGACATAAGCGGCTAAAGAGCTTGTTAATGAGGCTTTGTGCTCTCTCGTTGGTTCTTTGCCCATTTCGTTGAGAATGTGGTCAATATGCAGAGGAACCCCTGCATCAAGAATAACCTGTCGCGCCTGATCAACGGCACTGCCAGGTCTTAATGTTGATTCGGCGTCAGCCTCATCGTCATTATCAGTACCTAGCAACTTTAAGATGTCACGAAGGGCTTGAACATATACCTTTGCGGACTTGATTTTGTCCTCAAGATTCGCAATTTCCTGCTCTTTCTTGCGTAACTTTTCTTCAATCTTGTTTCGTTCACTCATCGCGCTCGACTCCTTGTGTGAGTGTATGTTATGAAGGCTCATCACATCACATACAAGGAAAACCTGAAATTGGACAACGAACTTGAAGCGCACCCAAAATTTCGCGATACCATTGAACTGCTGGAAGCATTGAGAAAACAAAGCTCTAATGGGCAAGATTTCTGGTTGGCGCGTGATATTCATCCGGTATTAGGTTATGTCGTATGGGATAAATTTGAACCTGTTATACAGCGGGCAAAAGCATCTCTGCAAGCTAACAAGATTGATCCGTCCCATCATATTGCTCAGACGAGCAAGATGATGGGACTTGGTAAGGGTGGGACGCGGGAAGGGTTGGATTTCTTTCTTAGTCGCGCAGCGTGTCGTCTTATTGCAATGAATGGAAATCCAGCCAAACCGGAGATTGCGGCGGCTCAAGCGTATTTCGTGGTCCAAGCGCACCGTATGGAGCAGCACGACGCCCTGACGGCGGATCAGAAGCGGCTAGAACTTCGTGAGAGAGTAAAGTCTGCCCATAAAGCGGTCAGCGGAGCTGCGAAAGAGGCCGGAGTACCCAATAGACACCAGGGAATTTTTCATGATGCTAGATATCAGGGTCTTTATGGCATGAGTGGGCGGGAGGTGAAGGCTAGGAAAGGCTTGAAATTCAAGGATAATCCATTTGATTTCGCAGGGCCGCTCGAGCTTTCTGCCAACGAGTTTCAGATGAACATGACAGTTGATGTTATTCAGAAAGAAGGTATCAAAGGTGAAGCAAAGGCAATCGCCAAAAATAGGGAAATTGCTGGCAACGTCAGAAAAACGATGCGTAACAATGGGGTGACGATGCCAGAAAACCTGCCTGTAGTGGAACCCATCAAAGCAGTTGAAAAACGGCTAAAGCAGAACGGCCAGTTACCAGCGCCTAAGGCTTAGACCACCGCTTAGCAGCAGCTTTCCTGGCAATCTCTGCACGACGCTCTGGCGACAGGTTTGCAGCACGTTTCTTGCCGCCCTTCGCACCAAGTGCCTTGGCAGCAGGATCTTTGCCATCATCCTTGACGGTATCCTCAACTTCGCCAGTTGCGATCTGTGCAATCTTGATGGCGTTGCCGATCACGTCAGCAGGTCGTTTCTGGCCTTTAGGTCCGGTTGGCATCATTATTTGGCCGCAAGTGGGACAATGTCGGCTTCATCAATGGCGTTATGGTCTTTAAGATAAGCGACGATTGAATCTGTCAGGTTTGTCGCTTTTTCAGCATCGTACGCTTGCGCCTCCACATCTAGAGTCAAATCTGTTTCGACGACCAGAACTGTGCGCATATCATCTTTGCGAAGCCGAATTGTAGTCCAGACGTTAATAGCGTGTGCGTGTTTGAACATTATACCTCCTAATGCTTTCCGCTAAGCATATAGGGATTCACAACTGGAATAAACAGGTGTGTGAAAGATTTTCAGGTCAGGCAGAAAACACCTGAGACACTACCGACTGCTACAGCATTATCCGATCAGATGGAATCATCTGATCGGATAAAGACGCTCGATTCCAAAGTGTTAGAGCAACATGGGTTCAATTGGACCGATGTTGCACTAGAAGAACCTTTCCGGAATTCTGACGATATCTCCTGGGTTGAGGGTTACACGCTGTGTCAGCTCCACTGGTGCCTCCTGATCAGCACCTGCGCGCCGCACAAACGCTTTGCCGGTATTCGCGCGGTATGTATATCCGCCTGCAATGGCGACTGCGTCCTGAATGGTCAGGCCCGCCTTGTACGGATACTCGCCACCCTTGCCGACTTCTCCGGTGATGAAGAACGGCCGGTAATTCAATACGGAGATGGAGACTTTGGGATCTTTCAGATAGCCCCGGCTGTAACGCGCCACAACGGCAGTTTGAAACTCGTTTACCGTTTGTCCCGTTGCCTGTACTGCGCCAATGAGGGGAAGGTCGATCTGCCCGTCATCCCCGACCAGGAACTCGCCTGACAGCTCGGATTCCCCAAACACATTGATGCTGACCTTGTCGCCTGAACCGAGCCGGTAGGCCGTTGCTGAAGTTGCGTCCTGGGTAGCAACGGTTGCGCCAAAATTGGCCGGCGCCGGCTCCGGGGAGGCAGAAGACAATGAGGGGTTACCTGACGATCCACATCCCGCCAACACAACACCCAACGTTGAAAACAGTACTATTGCTCCAAATTTGATGGGTGACCCCCCGACCTTCATGACTGCCCCGTCGTTTTGCAAAACCCTGACAAAAGATTCTGGTGATCTGCAGTTGTCCGTACCATGATTTTTTTGGAACAGCAATTACGCATTTGCCACAACGTCGGCTGATACATTCACACAAACCCGGCAACAATAAGTTAACAAGACCCTACAGCATATTGGAGCAGGCGATGGCGTGGCCCGGGCTTATCCGGCGTGTGCCTGAAGACGTTGTCATGCAATCGTATCCTTGCCGGACGTCTGGGAGCGCAACAGGCCGTAAAGGGTGAGCAGCAGCGCTGCCATAATGGCCACACCGCACAACAGCAGGATGCCGGTAACAATCGGATTGTCTGTGCCATGCGGCGGTGGAAACTTTTCATTGAGTGTCGGCATCAGATTCGACGAAGCGCCGATGAAGGCAGCGGCCACACCCGCTGCTCCATTTGTCCACGTGCCGATTTGCAGTGTGGTAAACCACGCCTTTAAGGCCATTGCACCCAGGCGAAGTTCCCCGATCAAGAGGCCAAACACAACCATCAGGACGCCATTTGCCGTGAATTCGATGTGCGCCATTACAATGCCGCGGAACCACTCCACGGACGACGGCGGGATGAAGCCGATTGCACAGCCGACCGTGATCTGCAGAACCCCGAGAATCAGGGTCCAACGTTTGAGGTTTGCTTTCAAGCTGTCCATGTCAGGTGCCGTAATTGCCTTCTGGTTCACCTATACGCCAAAATGACCATGCGGCTGCTGTTTCGGAGCCACATCAGATCCCCCGCGGGTACCAGCATAGTCCGGAGACTGTAGTGTGTACATCGCCGTTTGCACCTTATTATCGCCCACGCCGCAACAGGAAGGCCGCGCTCAACTTGATGAGAAAACCACTGAAGAAACAAGGCTTCTTGCCCCGCACACTCGTTACACACAAACTGCCGTCATATGGTGCCTCGCTTCGGGGTCCGGGGCTGTTCAGGCGTCATGATGGGTCACGCAGGCTTGCAACGATGGCGAAATCACCACGTCGAAACTGTCGGCTGCCCGCAAAGCAAGATTTCCTCCATCAGCGATGGATCTCGACCACGATTAAAGCGTTATCTGGGAAATGTCGGTTAAAAACATTCAAAGAGGAATCTTGACAAAATGCCGGTCATGGAGCGCGACCCCTGGAGGTTGCAATACTTTGAGCGAGTTTGTTGTCCAACAGACACATTCGTGCCGACTGACGATGCTGATGCCTGGGTGCTGTTTCCGGAATACAGGTGGGTTTATAACAAGCTCGATATGGCACTGAGCCTGTCCTTGCCAAGTGGCCCACATGGAGTGATGCCAACATCATTTCCGGTCTTTTCAAAGCCGATCTATAATATGCGCGGCATGGGGACAGGCTCAAGACTGATCGCGACTGTCGAGGAGTACGTTGGCGCGCTTTCGCCGGGCCATTTCTGGATGCCGGTCCTGGCGGGTGATCACATTTCGACAGACGTTGCTGTTGAAAACGGCAATCCCCGATGGTGGAGGCATTCTACCGGACATGCAGTCGGCGACGGCATGTTTGATTATTGGGTGGTCTGGGCAGGACAAAATTCACAGCTTGAAAGGATGGCAGCACGATGGATATCGCACAACCTGGCCGGCTACACCGGAATGTTGAACATTGAAACGATTGGTGGAACAATCATTGAGATGCACCTGAGATTTGCTGACCAATGGCCTGACCTGTATGGAGGAGATGCATGGGTAAGGGCTATGATACAGCTGTATTCACACGGTGTTTGGCGCTTCGAACCCACGAACAGCAATGACGGATTCAGCATACCATTGTTCGGTGATCATCAATCCAGCTACCGTCATCCTCCAGGGAAGTTGATTGAAGAGGTACTTTCAATGCCATCTGTAAGTAGTGTCCAGATCACATTCAACGAAGATAAACCCGGCCACTTCCACGCTATGCCTCCCGGGGGATTTCGCCTCGCCATAGTTAATTGCTCAAACCTCAATGAAGGTCTGCTGGCTCGGGAAAAATTGAGATGTGAATTTGATGCTCTGCCAGCTGCAGGTGCTTGAGCGAACCACGCTTAATACCCTTGCCAATTGGAGAAGGCTCGCATCCGACTGATCTGGTTTCCGGTTACGGCCGTCCATGCTGGTAGGGAGTCAACAGTGCGTAAATCGTCCTGTTGACGGGGGCCCGCAGCCCCGCGGCTTCCGACAGCCTGTCTACAGCGCCTGATATCCACGCGATCTCCAGCGGGCGCCCTTTTTCCAGGTCAATCGCCGTGGAAGCGCGCATGGTGGGTGGCATGCCTTTTACAGCAGACCAGATATCCGCCTCGATTGTGTCGGGCAGCGCCACGCCGCGGGCTCTGCCGAGAGTAGCTGTTTCTGATACAATGGCCTTGAAAAGCGCAGACAGGTGATCGTTGTCCACTATGTCCCCTATCGTGCAGCGAGCCGCTGCCGTGACCCCGGACATGGCTGAAAACAGGACAAACTTCGACCACAGGTCGCGTTCTATGTCGTCCGTTGCCGGAGCCGATGAACCCGCCGCATTGATCGCCTTTCGAAGCGCATCAATTCTCACCGATGGCCGGCTGTCGCGCTCGGCAAAGATAAAACGGTTAAACTCACCAGTCTGTTTGATAACCCCCGGCGCAGTTATGGTTGTCGAAATGTGTGCGACGCCATTGCCGACATTTTCTGCCGGCAGGATATCCGCCAACCGGTCCGAGGCCTCAACACCGTTGAGAAACGGGATTACGATGGTATTCGCCCCGACCATGGGCACACAGGACCTCGCGGCCGCTTCAAGTCCATCTCCCTTTACCCCGAAGATGATTGCATCGACCTCACCGACCTCTTTGGGGTGACTGGTCGCAATCCACGGCCTGATGCTGTGGCTGCCGTCAGATGCTTCAACAACCAGCCCGTTTTCCCTGATTGCCTCGAGATGGGCGCCGCGGGCTATCGTTGCCACCTGGTGACCGGCCTTGCCTAGTCTCACCGCCAGAAAGCCGCCAATACCACCCGTTGCCATGGTCGCAATTTTCATAACTTCGGTCCGGTGATATGGTGAGGATTGGGTGCAGACAATGCCTCACATTATGGTTGCGACAACAGAAACGCAAGGTTTCCGATCAATCTAAACGCTCCAAAATTGCAGCAAAACAACAGCTGAAGCGGTCCGGATAATTCACATCAAACGCAAGCTGTTTCAGCCATGTCCACACGGACACAAGCCGCGGTGGGCAACGCCGCCGAGATTTTTGACGAGGTCTGACCATTCAGGCAGGTGGCGTTTCAGGGCGGCAAGAGCAGCTTCTTCATCCAGACCCGGGACCTTGCGATCTTGCATGACAACCCGGCCATCAATCACGCTGGTGACCACATCGGATGCCCGCGCGTAATAGGCGATTGAAGAGTAATCCCCATAGAACGGGGCCAGGTGTGGCTGATCGAGATCGATCTGGATCAGGTCTGCCTTTTACCCTGCCGTCAGTTCGCCAATGCTTCCGTTCAGGCCCAACACTGCGGCGCTGCCGCCAGTGGCACGCCACATCGCCTGCTGACTGGTGAAAGCATCGTGTCGCCCCTGAAGCAGCCGCAGCGCGTTCATGGCGTTGCGCATGGCCTCGAACGGATCGTTCATCATCCAGTCGGTTGCAAGTCCCCAGGTAATGGTCCGGTTATTGATTGCCGGGATGTCAGGATAGACGCCGCGCCGCGGGTAGATGGTTGCGCAATGCGCATAGCGCGCGCCGGTTTCGCGCACCGCATCCAGGTCGGCGTCACTTGCGAATGTCAGGTGAGCGACGACCATGTTTTCGTCCAGTTCACCGAGATCACGAAGGTACTCGGCAGGTCCTTTGCCGTGTTGGGCGAAGATATAGTCTACCTCACCGCGTGACTGGGCCACGTGGATGTGGCGGCCGACACCGAGACGGCGCGCTTCGGCACCGGCTTCGCGGTGCAAGCCGGATGAGCAGGTATCGCTGGCATGTGGACCTATGCGGCCACCGATCAGGCCATTGTGTTCACCATGCCAGGTTTCCACCAGATCGACGCCCCGGCGCAGACGCTGTTCACCGATTGCGGGATGCCGCGTGTAGTCGTCCGCATGCAGGTTCTCCAGCTTTACGTCGAAGACCTTGTAGGCAATCTGGGCGCGCAGGCCCGACTGGACGCAGGCTTCCGCCAGGGCTTCCGGTTCATACCAGATGTCATTTATGGTGGTTATGCCGGCTTTGATCATGTCGAGAGTGCCAACCACGGCAAGATCGCGCCATTGCTGAGGAGTGATGTGCTGCTCTCCCCTGAAGGCGACCTGATAGAGAGCGGCCCCGCCGGCGCCATCGTCACTCTGGCTGCGGAAGATGATTGAGGCGGCATGGCTGTGGCAATTGACGAAACCGGGCAGCACAGCTTTTCCAGATCCCGAAATTTTTCGCTTTGGTGCCCAGAAACCAGTATCTTTGCGCGGCCCTGCATAGACGATCCTGTCCGCCCTGACCGCGACTTCGCCGCCCATCACGATCTCTCCATCCTCCCTCATCGGATAAAGAAAATCAGCCCCGATCAGGAGGTCTATCTGTTCTGGTTGATGTATCATCGGTTGACAGCCTGTTGATGTCCGTTGGCAGAGGTTTTCGAACGGAAGGTTGGGTGGGTCAATGTTTAATTTCTATGGTTTACTACTTCGCCGCGCCTGCAGTCTGCCGTTTTCGCCAATTGCGTCAACGGGTCCGGCTTGGGATCATGGCCTGCCTCCAGCATCACCCGCAGGGCGCGTGCATACAGTTTGCGCCAGCCGTTTTGGGGGGTCTGCATGAACCATGACCGGCGCAGGTCCCACGCCTCGTTGCTCGCCCCGGTCAGTGCCGCAGGGCTCACCCAGCAATACCCGCCGGCTGAATAAAACGTCATCTCGGAAAAATATACCTCGCCGTCCACCAGGTACAGGTCGCACCTCACAAAATCCAGCTCGCCGGCCAGTTGCAGCGCTGCTGCCGACAGCCGGTCGAATTCAGCCGGTGTCCGAAACTGCTCTGACAGCACACCGCAGTCCGACCACCCCGCATGCACCTGGCCGTCTGCATCAAGTGCCCCGTCTATCTGGCCGTTGCCGTCAGGTGCGGTCTGCCTGGCAAACACATAGGTGATCCTGCCGCCGGCCACATAGAACTTGTACTCGTTGGCCAGTGGCTTGCCGGCGTCAAACAGCATCTCCTCGACAAACAGTTCTGGCTCAACGCCTGCGTAACCCCATTCGGCATGCCGTCTGCCAAAGGGCGCACGCAGCCAGCCGTTTGCCTGCCGGTTCAGATCGGCCCGCACATTCCGGCCCGCCACCACATGAATATTGCGGCCCGAGGCATTGTTGGTCTTCACGACCACATCGCGCTTGAGAACCTCGTCGGGAATGTCGGCGGCATCATGCCCGCTCCATAAGGTTTTCGCCACCTGCACATCCGGGCAGGTTCGCAGCACATAGTCCTTGGCTTTCAGCTTGTCGCTCAGCTCTGTAAACAGCGGATTGCGGTCGAATATCTTGCGCCAGGCATATTTGTCATTGAGAAAAACCGGAAATGCAGGACAAGGCCAGCGCCCCATCCTGGCGCGAAAGTCCACCGCCTGACGCGGGTATGTCAGCGCACACCACACACCTGCCAGGGCAATTATCGCGCGCGCCTGCCGTATTTTCACTGCGACCATTTTCCGCGTTTGAGGCCTGAAACATGCCTGCCCACATCTGGCTACTGTCATGCCAGCCCGGCGTGGCTGACGCAAGCACGAGCCGCGTTTCAGTCACGTCGTGACGCGTGCGGCACTTGCACCACTGGAAATGTGCGGGCTTTATGGGTCATAAAACAGACCTGAACATTGTCAGGGTACGGGTTTATGGATTACGCACGCTTCTTTGAACAGCAACTGTCGATACTGCGCGATGAAGGCCGCTATCGGGTGTTTGCCGATCTCGCGCGCCACCAGGGCAACTTTCCCAGGGCAACCAGATACGGGCTCGACGGGACCACGTCGGACGTCACGGTGTGGTGTTCCAACGATTATCTCGGCATGGGCCAGAACCCGGACGTCATTGCTGCCATGACCGCAGCAATCGAACAATGCGGCGCCGGTGCCGGCGGCACCCGCAATATTTCCGGCACCAACCATCATCATGTCGAACTGGAGCGCGAACTGGCCGACCTGCATAACAAGCAGGCAGCGCTGATCTTCACCTCAGGCTATGTGTCCAACTGGGCCTCGCTGGGCACGCTGGCATCCGGACTGCCCGGCTGCGCGGTGTTTTCCGATGCCGGCAATCATGCCTCGATGATCGAAGGCATCCGCCACTCGAAGGCCGAACGCCATATCTGGAAGCACAACGACCCCGAAGACCTCGACCGGTTGCTGTCAGGCGTTGATCCTGACCGCCCGAAACTGGTGGCGTTTGAAAGCGTCTACTCCATGGACGGCGATATCTCGCCAATCGCGGAAATCTGCGACGTGGCCGAAAAGCACAATGCGCTCACCTACCTGGATGAAGTGCACGCTGTCGGCATGTATGGCCCGCGCGGCGGCGGTATTGCCGAACGTGACGGCATCATGCACCGGCTTGACGTGATCGAGGGAACGCTGGGCAAGGCCTTCGGCGTGATGGGCGGCTATATTACCGCGTCTGCGCAATTGTGCGACTTCGTGCGCTCGTTTGCGTCCGGCTTCATCTTCACGACTGCCTTGCCGCCGGCCGTGGCAGCCGGCGCCATTGCCTCGATAAAGCATCTCAAGCAGAGCACTGGCGAACGCCTGAAACAGCGCGAAATGGTGGCCGCGCTGAAAGCCCGTCTCGACAGGGCCGGCATTCCGCACATGACCAATGACAGTCACATCGTGCCGGTGATGGTCGGCGATGCCGTCAAGTGCAAGTGGATTTCCGACTGGCTTTTAGACAATGCCGGCGTTTATGTGCAGCCGATCAATTATCCCACCGTGCCCAAGGGCACCGAACGGCTGCGCTTTACACCTACCCCCTTGCATAGCCATGGTGATATCGAGCACCTTGTCGGCGCATTGAACGAACTGTGGTCGCAATGCGCTCTGGCGCGCGCGGTTGCTTGAGCCAGTTGCCCGGGCAGGTTGCCCGTCGGCGCTGAAACACCATTGTTTCCTTAAGTATTGAAACTGGCAGAGGTACTCACATGACACGAAACGGGGGGCAGCTGCTGGTCGCTTGCCTGCAATCGCTCGGCGCAAAAACGGCTTACGGCGTGCCGGGAGAAAGTTATCTGGCGGTGCTCGATGCACTGCACGACACCAAAGGCGCGCTGGATTTCGTGCTGTGCCGCAACGAAGGCGGCGCCGGGTTCATGGCCGCTGCCCACGGCAAGCTCACTGGCGAGCCCGGTATCTGCCTGGTCACCCGCGGCCCCGGTGCCAGCAACGCCACCATCGGCGTTCACACCGCGCGCCAGGACTCCTCGCCGATGATCCTGTTTGTCGGCCAGATCGGCACCGATCAGCGCGACCGCGAGGCATTTCAGGAAGTCAACTATCGCCAGTTCTATGGCCAGGTTGCCAAATGGGTGGTTGAAATCGACCAGGTCGAGCGCATCCCGGAACTGGTGTCACGCGCCTGGGCAACAGCGCTGTCGGGCAGGCCCGGTCCGGTGGTCGTCGCGCTGCCGGAAGATATGCTGACCAGTCTCACTGATGTCGGCCCCTGCGAACCCGTAATCATTCCCGAAGCCGCGCCCGCACCTGACACCATCGCAGCGCTTGAGCGTGAACTGGCCCAGGCGCAAAAACCGCTGATCATCGCCGGTGGCGGTGGCTGGTCAGATGACGGTGCGCGCGCCCTGCAAAGCTTTGCCGAAGCCAGCGACATTCCGGTGCTGGTTGCCTTCCGCTCGCAGGATCTGATCGACAACCTGTCGGATGTCTATGCCGGCGATGCCGGTGTCGGCATGTTCCCGCAGACGCGCAAGCTGATCACCGAGGCTGACCTGATCATCGCGGTCAATATCCGCTTTGGCGAAATGGTTGCCGATGCCTGGAGCCTGCTCGAGGTGCCCAACCCGGCCAAGCGCATCGTGCATGCCCACGCGTCTGACGCCGAGATCGGCAAGATCTATGCAGCCCATGTGCCGATCCATGCCGGCCCCAACAATTTTTCCCGCGCGGTTGAGAAACTCTCCGTCACCGGCAACTGGGCCGACTGGCGCAAGCAGGCGCGTGACGGATACCTGGCCTATGTGGAGGCACCTGCGCAGCCGGGTCCGGTCGACATGGTCGATATCATGGCGCACCTGCGCGATATACTGCCGGATGACGCGATCATCACCAACGGGGCCGGCAACTTTGCCATCTGGCCGGGCCGCTTCCTGCGCTACGGGCCGAAGCAGCGCATGCTGGCACCGCAAAGCGGATCGATGGGTTATGGAGTGCCGGCAGCCATTGCCGCCAAGGTCAATCACCCCGACCGCCTCGTCGTGTGTTTTGCCGGCGACGGCGATTTTCAGATGAACTGCCAGGAACTCGGATCGGCGCGTCAGGCGGGGGCGCAACCGGTTATCCTGATCGTCAACAACGGCACCTATGGCACTATCAGGATGCATCAGGAAAAAACCTACCCTGAGCGCGTGTCGGGCACCGAGATCGACAATCCGGACTTTGTCATGCTGGCCAAAGCCTACGGGTTCCACGCAGAACGCGTTGCGGCAACCGCAGACTTTGCCGCCGCGTTCGAGCGCGCGTGTGCATCTCCAACCGGCGCGGTGCTGGATCTGAACGTGTCGTCGGAATCGCTGTCACCGCGCCAGACCCTGTCGCAAATGCGTGAGGCGGGGCTGTTGGCCAAAAAGCAGGCTGGCGATTAACCTGCGCGGGCCGGGCAGGTCACCAGCATCGGTAATGTTTTTTCGGTCATGCAGTAAAATTCACTAATCTGCGTGTTGATCTTGTGCCGAAACTTGCGCAGTGTTCGCATCTTGCTGAAACTGGGAAGAACTTCATGCCAACAGTCAATCGCTTTGCCGACTACCATGACGAGATCACTGCCTGGCGCCGTGATCTGCACGCCAACCCTGAAATCCTGTTCGAGGTTCACCGCACCGCCGGCATCGTTGCCGACAAGCTGAAACAATTCGGTGTCGACGAGATTGTCACCGGAATCGGGCGCACCGGGGTTGTCGGTGTCATTCACGGCAACACCAACACCTCCGGCAAGGTCATCGGCCTGCGCGCCGATATGGACGCGCTGCCGATACAGGAAATCCGCGACCTGGAGCACAAATCCACCATTGACGGCGCCATGCATGCCTGTGGTCATGACGGCCACACCTCCATGTTGCTGGGCGCGGCCAAATATCTTGCCGAGACCCGCAATTTCGACGGCACGGCAATCGTGATTTTCCAGCCGGCCGAAGAAGGCGGTGGCGGCGGCCGCGAAATGGTCGACGAAGGCATGATGGACCGCTTCAACATTCAGGAAGTCTACGGCATGCACAACATGCCCGACCTGCCGGTCGGTCAGTTTGCCATTCGCGCCGGTGGCCTGATGGCCTCGGCAGACTTCTTCTCCGTCGAAATCGAAGGCAGGGGCGGCCATGCTGCGCGCCCCAACGGCTGCATCGACCCGGCCATCGTGGTGGCCCAGATCGTCAACGGCTTCCAGACCATTGTATCGCGCAACACCGACCCGATTGAAAGCCTGGTGATCTCGACCACCCAGATCCATCTCGGCGATGCCGACAATGTCATCCCGCAGACCGCCAGGATGAGCGGTACCGTGCGCACCCTGAAACCGGAAGTTCGTGACCTGGCCGAAGCGCGCATGAAGGCAGTGTGCGAGCACATTGGCGCGGCATTTGAGGCAAAGGTAAACTTCCGCTATGCGCGCAATTACCCGGTCACTGTAAACCATCCGGACGAAACCGCCTTTGCCGCGTCGGTGGCGCGCCAGGTGGTTGGTGACACCAATGTTGATGACAACACACCGCCGGTCATGGGCGGCGAGGACTTTTCGTTCATGCTGGAAGCCCGCCCGGGCGCCTTCATCTTTGTCGGCCAGGGCGACACCGCAGGCCTGCATCATCCCGAATACGACTTCAATGACGAGATTATCCCGATTGGCTGTTCCTACTGGGCACGGCTGGTAGAAACCGCAATGCCGGCAGGCAATTAGCGTGACACTTTGAAAGCGATCAGGATGATTTTTGGTTGATTCAATTAAAAATCATCCTGATCTGGAAGGGGCCGGGGCCATGGGCAGTACACTGTTTCGCAATGCAACGCTGGTCGACGGCACTGTCGATGAGGCGCGAGAAGGCTTCGATGTGCTGGTCGAGGACGGCCGCATCAAGGAGATTTCGGACAAAGCGCTTGCGGCTGTATCCGATGCTCGCGAAATCGACCTGAAGGGCAAGACACTGATGCCCGGACTGATCGATGCCCACGTGCACGTCAAGGCGACCATGCTCAATCTCGGCCGCCTCAATGATGTGCCGGTCTCCTATCTCATTGCAAGTGCTGCCCAGATCATGAAGGCCATGCTGATGCGCGGCTTCACGTCGGTGCGCGATGCAGCAGGCGCCGACCGCGGCATGGCCGATGCGGTCGATCACAACCTGATTGTCGGCCCGCGCCTGTTCGTATCGGGCCTGGCGCTGTCGCAGACCGGCGGGCACTGTGATTTTCGCGCCCCAACAGAGATCTCCACCATTATCACCTGCGCCTGTCAGGCCTCCGCCCAGCAACTCGGCCGCATTGCAGACGGTGCCGATGAGTGCCGCCGGGCAGCGCGCGATGAGCTGCGAAAAGGCGCTCATCAGCTCAAGATCATGGCCGGCGGCGGTGTGGCATCGCCCACCGATCCGATCCAGAACACCCAGTATTCGGTGGCAGAAATCCGCGCCATCGTTGAGGAATGCGAAGCCTGGCACACCTATGCCACGGCACATGCCTATACGCCGCATGCCATCAAGCGGGTGGTCGAGTGCGGTGTGCGCTGCGTCGAGCACGGCAATCTGATTGATGAAGAGGCCGCCAATCTGATGGCCGAGCGTGGCGTCTACCATGTGCCGACCAGCATTACCTATTTTGCCATGAACAAGCATGGCGCCGACTTCGGCATGCCCGCGGTGTCCATGCAGAAACTCGGCGAGATCGTCGATGCCGGCATGCGGGCGGTGGAAATCAGCCAGACCGCAGGCGTCAGGATCGGTCACGGCAGTGATCTGCTGGGGCCCTTGCACAAATATCAGTCCGACGAGTTTTCCCTGAAAGCATCGGTGATGGGCAATCATGGGGCCATCAGGTCGGCCACCATGACCAATGCCGAAATTCTCAGGCAGGACACCGAGCTGGGGCAATTGAAGACGGGTTTCAAGGCGGATCTCATCGTGGTGGACGGCAATCCGCTGGAGGATATCGGGCTGCTGGAAGGCGACGGCGCACACATCCCGCTGGTGATGCGCGACGGCATGATTTTCAAGGACGAGATGGCGGCAGCTTGAAGCGATAAGGCCATACCTGCAGTCGGCAATTGCAGATTGCATCGCTTTGGGGGTAGGCTTCGACAAAATAAGAAAATTTGATTAGCAACAGGGAGTAACAAAAGACCATGATTGGAAAAACACTTAAAGCATTGCTGGTGGGCACAACGGTATTGGCCGGTGCGTCGGCTGCACAGGCCGAGACGTTCAGATGGGCGTTTCAGGGTGATGCCCAGACGCTTGATCCGCACGGGTTATTCGAAACCTTCACACTCGGCTTCCAGGGCAATATTTATGAAGGCCTGGTCAAGCGCGATGATACAATGACAATGGTCGGCGCGCTGGCGGAAAGCTGGGAGAATATCGAGCCGACCGTGTGGCGCTTCAAGCTGCGTCCCGGTGTGAAGTTCCACAACGGCAATGACTTTACTGCAGAAGACGTGGTGTTCTCGGTCAACCGGCTGAACACCGAAGGCTCCGACATGAAGGTGATCTCGACCCTGATCAAGGAAGCCAAGGTGGTCGACGACCTGACGGTTGATATCATCACCCCGGCGCCGAACCCGATCCTGCCGAACCAGTTTGAAATCTTCTACATCATGGACAAGCAGTGGGCTGAGGAAAACAACACCACCGAAGCCACCAATGTGAAGGGCGGCGATGAGGGCAACTACTCCAACCTGAATGCAAACGGCACCGGACCGTTTATCGTCAAGTCGCGCCAGACCGGTGTCAAAACCGTGCTGACCCGCAATCCAGATTACTGGGACAAAGACATGCGGTCCAACGTCACAGAGGCGATCTTTACCCCGATCGCACAGGATGCAACCCGCGTGGCAGCACTGCTTTCCGGTAATGTTGATCTCGCCTATCCGGTACCGGTGCAGGACTGGGGACGCCTTGAAAGTGCCGAAGGCGTTAAGCCGCTGACCGGCCCGGAAGCCCGTACGATTTTCCTCGGGTTTGACCAGTTGCGCGATGAATTGACCGCCTCGAACATCAAGGGCAAGAATCCGTTCAAGGATGTGCGCGTGCGCAAGGCATTCTTCCAGGCAATCAATATCGACGCCATCAAGGAAAAGGTCATGCGCGGTGCGTCAACTCCGGCAGGCCTGATGGCTGCACCACAGATCAACGGCTACACCGAGGCCATGAACGACCGTCTGCCATATGACGAAGAAGCAGCCAAAAAGCTGATGGCAGAGGCAGGCTACGCCGACGGTTTTGAAGTCACCATGGATTGCCCCAATGACCGCTATGTCAATGACGAGAAGATCTGTCAGGCAGCAGCGGCCATGCTGGCCAGAATCAATGTCAAGGTGGATCTGCTGGCCCAGACCAAGTCGAAATATTTCGGCAAGGTGCTGGCCCAGAACGGCTATGACACCAGCTTCTTCCTGCTCGGATGGACACCGTCAACGTTTGACAGCCACAATGTGATCTCGTCGCTGATCGCGTGCCGTGGCGGTGAAGACAATGTCGGTTCATTCAATCTGGGAGGATACTGCAATCCGAAGATCAATGAACTGACCCTCAAGATCCAGTCTGAAACCGACCAGACAAAGCGTCAGGCGATGATCGACGAGGTGTTCCAGATCCACAAGGACGAAGTCGGCCACATCCCGCTGCACCAGCAGCCGCTGTCATGGGGTGTGTCGGACAAGGTTGAGGTGGTTCAGCGTCCCGACAACCAGTTCGACCTGCGCTATGCAGTGGTCAAGAAATAGCCACTGATCACCTGAAATCCCGATCCGGGCCATCTGCCAGCTTAACGCGCAGATGGTCCGGACCTCATATCGCAATTTCCGTGATTGGACCTGATGTTAACCTTCATCGCAAAGCGGCTCCTGCAGTCAATCCTCGTCATGCTGACCGTGGCGCTGATTGCGTTTTCGCTGTTTCGCTATGTAGGTGACCCGATCAACAATATGGTTGGCCAGGACACCAGCCTTGAAGAGCGCGTGGAACTGAAGCAACGGCTTGGCCTGAACGACAGTTTCCTGGTTCAGTTTACCCGTTTTGCCGGCAATGCCGCCCGCGGCAATTTCGGGTTTTCCTACCAGCATCGCCGGCCGGTGTCCGACCTTATCGCGGAACGCCTGCCGGCAACGCTCGAGTTATCGATCGTGTCGGCCTTCCTGGCCATGGCCATCGGCCTCCCGATGGGGGTTTATACCGCCATCCGCCGCAACAGCTGGCTGGCCCATTCCTTCATGACCCTGTCGCTGGTCGGCATATCGCTGCCGACATTCCTGATCGGCATATTGCTGATCCTGGTGTTCGGCGTGATGCTCAGATGGCTGCCGACGTTCGGACGCGGCGATGTCGTGCAGCTTGGCTGGTGGTCGACCGGACTGTTGACCGCTTCGGGATTGAAGTCGCTGATCATGCCGTCGATCACGCTGGCCCTGTTCCAGATGACCCTGATCATGCGGCTGGTGCGATCTGAAATGCTGGAAGTTCTGCGCACCGATTTTGTCAAGTTTGCCCGTGCTCGCGGGCTGGCGGAACGCTATGTGAATTTTGTGGTGGCCCTGAAAAACACCATGGTGCCGGTGATCACCATTACCGGTCTGCAACTGGGCTCGATCATCGCCTTCGCCATCATCACCGAAAGCGTGTTCCAGTGGCCGGGCATGGGCCTGTTGTTCATTCAGGCGGTGGGCAATGTGGATATCCCGATCATGGCGGCCTACCTGGTGCTGATTGCGTTTTTCTTCGTGGTGATCAATCTGATTGTCGACATGCTTTATGTCGTTGTTGATCCGCGCCTGCGCGTTGACAGCGCCGGTGGGCATTGAGGATGCGGGGGGCGGCGATGAGCGACACAACGGTGCGAAATACACACAAGGGCTGGCTGGCGCGCGCGTCTGACAGCGATCTGTGGTACAGTTTCATCCGCTCGCCGGTGGCGATTGTCTCGACCATCGTGACGCTGTTGTTTTTCGTGTCTGCGATTTTTGCCAACTGGATCGCGCCGCACAATCCGTTCGATCTGGCCTCGATTTCCATCATGGACGCAAGCCTGCCACCTGCCTGGATGGAAGGCAGTGACCCACGCTTCTGGCTTGGTACCGACGACCAGGGCCGCGATATCCTGTCGACCATCATTTACGGTGCCAGAATCTCGCTGTTTGTCGGTTTTGCCGCAGTGATTTTTTCGATGATCCTCGGCATTGCGCTGGGACTTGTGTCCGGTTACGTCGGCGGCAGGCTGGATGCTTTCATCATGCGTGTTGCCGATATCCAGCTGTCGTTCCCGGCCATCCTGATCGCCTTGCTGGTTGACGGCGTGGCGCGCGGAGTGCTGCCCCGTGAAATGCACCAGGACATGGTGTTCTATGTGCTGATTTTTGCCATCGGGATTTCCGGCTGGGTGCAGTATGCGCGCACCGTTCGCGGTTCCACCCTGGTCGAGAAGAACAAGGAATATGTCCAGGCAGCCAGGGTCATCGGCATTGGCCCGTTCATCATCCTGTGGCGGCATATTCTGCCCAACGTGATGGGACCGGTCCTGGTGATCGCCACCATTCACCTGGCCATTGCCGTGATTACCGAAGCGACATTGTCATTCCTCGGCGTTGGCGTGCCGCCGACGACGCCATCACTCGGCACTCTTATTCGCATCGGCAATGACTATCTGTTTTCCGGCGAATGGTGGATCACCATCTTCCCCGGCATCGCCCTTGTGCTGCTGGTGCTGGCCATCAACCTGCTCGGCGACTGGCTGCGCGATGCACTGAACCCCAGACTCAGATGAAAGCCGATGTGAAACAGACCAGCCTGCTGACCATTGAAGGCATGAGGGTGGAGTTTGCCAGCCGCCGCGGTCACGTTGTGGCGGTGGAGCGGCTTGACCTGTCGGTTGAACCGGGCGAGATCCTCGGCGTGGTGGGTGAGTCCGGTGCCGGCAAGTCTACCATCGGCAATGCGGTCATCGGCCTGCTGGAACCACCCGGTGAAATGACCGCAGGTACCATATTGCTGAAAGGCGACCGCATCGATGATCTCGACGATGCCGGCAAGCGCAGGATACGCGGCGCCCGCATCGGCATGATCTTCCAGGATCCGCTGACTTCGCTTGACCCGTTGCAGACCATCGAACGCCAGCTTGTCGATACCATCCAGCAGCACCTCGGTCTTTCCGATGCCGAGGCCCGCGCCCGCGCCGTCGACCTGCTTGACCAGGTTGGTATTCCAGACCCGCAAGTGCGCATAGCCCAGTATCCGCACCAGTTTTCCGGCGGCATGCGCCAGCGTGTGGTTATCGCACTGGCGCTGTGTGCCGATCCGGAACTGGTTATTGCAGATGAACCGACCACGGCACTGGATGTGTCGGTGCAGGCCCAGATACTCGACCTGATGAAGGCGCTGTGCCGTGACCGCGAGGTCGGCATGATCCTGATCACCCACGACATGGGTGTGATTTCGGAGACCGCCGACCGGGTCGCCGTCATGTATCGCGGCCGGGTGGTTGAAACCGGCGCCACCCAGCAGATCATGTCGAAGCCGACCCATGACTACACCAAGAGCCTGATCTCTGCTGTGCCGCGGCCCGACAAGCGCCTGAAACGGTTTCCGCTGGTCACCTATATTGAGGATGCCGAAGAGCGCCCTGAAGGCTTGAACCTTGCCACCCACTGGCTCGGCAAAGTGCGCGAGGAACACAAGCTCACCGGCAATCTGCTCGAGTTGAAGGACGCGCATATGCGCTTCATCACGCGCCATTCGCTGTTCCCATCCAGACGGTTGTATCTGGATGCCGTGAAGGACGTGTCGTTTGCCATCCAGCCGGGCGAAGTGTTCGGCCTTGTGGGCGAGTCGGGGTCCGGCAAGTCAACCATAGCGCGGATGATCACCGGTATTTACAAACCGACGGGCGGCAGCATCCGGTTTGACGGTACCGACCTGACGGCGCTGGGGTCACGGGCTGCCGCTGCTCCGTATCGGCGCCAGATGCAGATGATCTTTCAGGATCCGTTTTCGTCACTCAATCCGCGTATGCGCGTCGAGGATATAATCGAAGAGCCGATTCACTTTCACAAAATGGCCTATGATCGCGAGGAAGCCCGCCAGATCATGCACGACCTGCTCGACGTGGTTGGCCTCGGCGCCCAGGCGGCGCGCAAGTTTCCGCATGAATTCTCCGGCGGTCAGCGCCAGCGTATTTCAATCGCCCGGGCTCTGGCGACCCGTCCAAGGTTCCTGATCTGTGATGAACCCACATCTGCGCTCGATGTATCGATACAGGCCCAGGTTCTCAATCTGCTGAAAGACCTGCAGTCGGAACTCAACCTGACCATGCTGTTCATCTCGCATGATCTGCCGGTCATCAGGCAGATATGCGACCGCGTCGGCGTCATGCGCAATGGCCGGTTGCTGGAAGTCGCACCGACAGAGACCCTGTTTACCGACCCGCAGCATGATTACACCAGGCACCTGCTGGACTTGATGCCGAAATTCCGCGGCTTCCGGATGGCAAAATCACGCTGAGCGCTTCAGCTATCGGACAGACTGTCGATAGCATCAAGCGGGTGGCGGAGGCTCCGGATTAGCCGGTTTTCTGTTGATGCTACTGTTACCGTTGCCCTTGAGGCCCAGCAGGCCGGCAAGCCTGGGATAACGCTTCTTCAACCAGGCGCCGTGTTTGACTTCCATCTGCCGCCGCCAGCGTCTCACCCGAGTTGAATCGACCGACAGGATGACCAGTCCGAGCGGCACCATCCAGAAGCCAAGTATCGGCAGAAAACCCAGTATACCACCAACGATCAGGGTAACGCCAAGCACCCGGCGTGCCTTGGGGCTGCCGGGTAGTCTAAGCGAATGATTGGCAATGCGAACACGTTTGGTCATACCGGCTCACCTAACCATTGCAAAGCCGCCATACAAGGGCAGCGTTGACTGAATTGACGGTGTTCTCAAACTTAAAGACACAATGTGTCAAATTGGGCTTTAACACCGCGAAACTGTCTGCTATAGGCAGGCCATCCTTCCTCGGTAGCTCAGTGGTAGAGCAATCGGCTGTTAACCGATCGGTCGGGGGTTCGAATCCCTCCCGGGGAGCCAAATTTTACTGGTAACCATTGTTTTATATGGTTACTTAGGTCGGTGGTTAAAGTTTAGCCACCAACTTATCCACCAACCGTCATTGAAAGCGGACCTAACAGGTTGCGCTTGCTGGAACCATAACCATTTGAAATTGGCCCCATAAAGATTGGTCGGTCAATTCAAATTCCCATTAGACACATGCACTGGGCTGAACATCACCAGAAACTTGCGGCTCTTGCAGAGTGAACATTGCAGCACGTTGTACGGATCGGTGCTTTCAAAGCCCTGCCTCAGGCGCTTAATCGTAGGCTCAAGATCCATTGGCTTGTTGAAATAGCAGTCAGGCGAATTGCTGCAATTGAAGTGCAGGCAGTAATTGCCGGGCAGATCACCGAGGGTGCTATTTGTACCATTTGCCATGCACAAGGCTGGCATGAGCACATTTTAGGAACAAGCGGTTCCGTCCTTCATGGCGCGCGCTAATCCATATCACCGATTTCGCCAGCCTGGTACAATATCTCAGGGTCGCCGTATTCGCCCAAATCCGGTATGGCGGTTCGCGCCCATGCAATGACGCCAGCGTGTTTGTCGGCCAGCCCTTGCGCCACGCGAATAGCTTTATCTGATGTGTCGAATTGCATTGGCTCATCGACTGCAAATGGCAGTCCGGTTTCCGGGTCGGCGTCGTACACCATTACGACTATCAGTTTTGCAGGATCGGCCATGCCTCACTCTGGCATGAGAACGTGTCAGAACAATAGTCTTAAGTCTGAGGGTCAGACTTGCCGCCTTCCATCGCAATGAGCATTCGGTTTGCTGGAAACGGCTTCAACAGCTTGTCGACCTCATCCGGTGAACCTGTCAGCCATGCGTCATAGTCTATCGGATCCAGTATCACCGGCATCCGGCTTGAGTGTATCGGCTTCACAACTTCGTTGGGTGTTGTCGTCATCATGGAATACACTTTCATCTCCTGAAGCTCGCCCTTGTTGTTTCCCTTCCAGATGCGCCAGATACCGCCAAAGGCAAATGGTGGACGCGGTTCGTCGCCTTTCATGGCAAACCATACAACGTCTTGTTTCCGTTATCATCACAGTTCTTTGGGTGATACTCCGCAAAGCTGCTGGCCGGTATCAGGCAACGCCTTTGCTCGTATGACGATTGCCAAAAGCGTGACGAGCGGGCTTAGTCGTCTGTGGTGTTGTTCACGACCTTTGGAGCCTTGTCGCGCTGCGGCAGGATAAACCCCCAGTGCATCATGGATAGTTCACGCCCACCATTTTCCTGCCTGTTAACCGGCGCGGCATACGCCGAGAATATGGCCGGCAGGGACGGTAGGTTACCAGCGCCTTTGTCAACGTGGTTGATTTTGAACAGTCCGCGTTTGGCCTCAACGTCGGTTGTTATGGAGTAGAGATTGCACACTCTTAAAAGGTCCCACACATGCAGAGGTTTGCGCTAGAACATAAGATAATCATACACTCAAGTTAAATGTCTTTTTCTTGGATCTCGTTCGCCAGGATACCATTCGTCACTTTCATAATTTATTGAAAAAGCATTTAGCCTATCCTGCAGGGTGCTTGCTTCGGCGAGTAATGAGTCACATTCGTCGCGAAACTTTGTCAGACGGTTTAAAACCTCAGTGGTGTCCGAACAAGAAATAATACGCTGAGAGTATCTTTTGAGCGCGCCTACGTGAGCGTAGAATTGAACAACCTCCTTGCTCAATCGGTTCCAAAGCATTCCTACTTGGGAGGCATGTGCATCAAATATCGGATTGGTAATGTGGTGGAACTGATCTAATACCAACCTGCGATGAATGTGACTCATTTTGGGGATTCCCAAATCGGTGAAAGTCTGAATCTATGTTGCCCTGTCATGGAGGGCGAGATCATGGGTGCTGCGATAGGCTTGCGGGGGGATTTTGAAGCAGGAGATATGAGGCGGCTGACGCGAATGACGAAGAGCGCGAACCAGGGCCGTCGGCTGTTGGCACTGGCTGAGATTTACGACGG
>JBDNEZ010000393.1:0-16439 GCA_041690095.1 Anderseniella sp. | reverse complement strand
TTAATATTCTCTCACCAGAACCGTCAGGACGCATAACCCCGATGGAAAACCGGCCGCCGCCGAACCGGGTAAAGGCAATATTATCGCCGCGTGGTGACCACACAGGCGTCGAGTAACGCCCTTTGCCAAACGAGATGCGCTGCTGGCCGGAACCGTCGGCATTCATCACGTAGATCTGCTGTCCGCCATCACGGTCACTTTCAAACACGATACGGCGACCGTCCTGCGAGTAGGAGGGTGCTGTATCAATGGCAGCGGTGTTGGTCAACTGGCGCAGCTTGCGGGACCGCAGATCCATTTCGTAAATATTGGAATTGCCGCCTTCCTGCAGGCTCATGATCACTCGTTGACCATCGGGAGAAAACCTCGGGCTGAAACTCATATTGGGGAATTCGCCAACCACTTCGCGCTGGCGTGTATCAATATTGTAAAGGTAGACCCGCGGCCGCCCGCCCGCGAAAGACATGTAGGTTATTTCCTGCGACGTGGGCGAAAACCTGGGCGTCAGCACCAGATCATTGCCGCTGGTAAGCGCACGTCCGTTGAAACCGTCCTGATCCATGATGGTCAGGACTTTCATGCGTTTATCTTTCGGCCCGCTTTCGGCAATATAGACGATGCGGCTGTCAAAATAGCCCTCTTCGCCGGTCATCGCCTTATAGATGGCATCAGAGATCAAATGCCCGATACGGCGCCAGTTTTTCTGCGTTGTGACAAACTGCAGGCCCAGAATCTGGTTTTGGCCATACACGTCCCACAACCGGAAGTCGGCACGGATCCGGCCATCGCCAAGCACTACCGTCTGACCTGTAACAAGCGCGCGTGCCTGAATGGTCTGCCAGTCGACGAACTGCGGTTGGGCGTTAAAATCGATCTGCTGTTGCAGGTATGAATTTTGCGGCAGCGGCCGAAACAGGCCGGAGCGCTCCAGATTGTTGCCGATAATGGTGGTAATATCCACGCCGTATTTCTGCGACTGGGGATCAGAGCCGCCAAAGTTCGGCAGGGCTATGGCGATCGGGTCAACCTGGCCCTGGTTGATATCAACCTCGAGCACGGCATGGGCAGGCAGTGTCAATCCGATCCAGATCAACACGGCTGCGGTCGCACGCTGCAAAACTGCCAGTGACAAACTGCTGGTTCTTACCGTCAAGAGTTTCATCAAGTTTCCCTGTTCAATTCAGCCCGACCATAACACTGGGATCGAACTTCATCCTAATATCCGCCCACAGATTATGGGTTTCCTTGGGCATTCTATCGTATGGCTGACACTGAATCAGCGCCGCCAGGGCCGAACGTGCCGCAGCTTGAGCCGCCGGATGGTTGGTGACCTGCTCAACCAGCGGCTGGGTGATGAGGTTGCCATTGATATCCAGCTGGAACCGTAACGTAACAATCAATCCCGCGGCATCGCGCGCGCCCGCCGGAATTGACCAGCACTGACCGACGCGCTGACGCAACCAGTCAAGCGCGGTCGCGGTCACCTGCTGCTCGTTACCAGTCAGGTTCTGCAAACCCTGCAAAGGCGTTCCGGTATCGGATTGATCGCTGGGAGCCGCCTTTTCCTCGTCGGTTTTGTTGAGCAACGCGGCAATATCATCCAGCTTGAACTCGTCCTGCTTTTTCTTGGTGGCGACTTTCTTTGGCGGGGCAGGCTTTATCCGGGGCTTTGGAACCGGTTTGCTGTCGGCCTGCTGTGGCTCTTCGACCGGTTTTGGATCTGGCGCCACTTCTTCGGTTTTCTTTATCAACTCTTCAAGCGGGGTCGGATCGGGCGGAGTCGGTTCTGCCTGTTTCGGTTCAGGCTTTGGTTCCGGCTTCGGTTCGGGTTGCGCTTGCGGTTCGCGCGCAGCCTGCTTGACTTCCTTTGCCGGTTTGGGAGATGGCTTGTCGATTTTCTTCTCGACCTTCTGAACCTTGGGTGTGTCCTGCGGCTCAGGTTTCTGCTTTACCTCTTCGGTGGTCTGGTTGGCCCGCTTGGCCACGTCCTGAAAATCCTCGATATTGACGGAAACCGGCGGCGGTTCGGGAATGTTATGCTCCTGCGGCGATGGCAATACCACGATCGCCATCAGCAGGATGGCGGCATGTATCGCAAACGACGTCAGCAAACTCCAGTTGATCCGCATAAATTTTCGCTCACCTATTCGCGTCCGGGCCCTGGGGTCAGGAGCCTAGTTCTTCGGGTTGCTCAACAGGTCAATGCGGCGAAAACCACTGGCGTTCAATTCGCCGATGACCTGCATCACCAGACCATAATTGACTCCCTTGTCGCCACGGATACGGACACGCTGATCCATGGTTTCGGCCTCTGATTGTCTGCTCTGTGCAATGGCTGTCAATTTTGGCGCGAGTGTGTCCGCCGTCACTTCAGTGTCACCGATGAAAATCTTGCCTTCGGCATCGATCGAGATGGTGATCGGGTCTTTCTTTTCGCCCGGTGTCTGCTCAGCCTTGTTTTCAGGCAGGTCAATCGGCACCGACACATTGAGCAGTGGCGCTGCCACCATGAACACGATCAGCAGCACCAGCATGACATCGACAAACGGCGTGACATTGATTTCGCTCATCGGCGCAAAACTCGACGAACGCCGGCGTCGCCTGCCGCCACTGCCATTCCTGCCTGTCAATCCTCCTGCCATGGCCTTCTCCAGTTGTCGCCTGTTCAGCTTACGCTACATGCGCTCATCAAGTTGGCGCGAAATGATCGAGCTGAACTCGTCTGCAAAATTCTCCAGCCGGGCTGCGATCTTGCCGATATCGCTGGAATACTTGTTGTAAAACATCACTGCCGGAATTGCCGCGAGCAGGCCAAGGGCCGTTGCAAACAGCGCTTCTGCAAGACCCGGTGCCACAACTGCCAGATTGGTGTTCTTGGACACGCCGATGGCCCGGAATGCATTCATGATGCCCCACACCGTACCAAACAGGCCGATAAACGGTGCCGTCGATCCCACCGTCGCCAGAATCAGGAGCCGTTGTTCAAGCTTGGCCATTTCCTTCTGCAACTGCACGTCCATGACCTTGTTGATGCGCATCTGCACGCCGGCAAATCCTGCCCGCATGGCCGAGTCCTGAGATCGCTTCCATTCGCGCATCGCCGACATGAACAACGCCGCCATGCCCTTGTTGGTGCGCGGACCCAGCGTCAGATACAGGTCTTCCAGTGACTGACCCGACCAGAACAGGTGTTCAAATCTGTCCATCGTGGATTTCATCTTGCGCACGGCCAGCCATTTTTCAAAAACAATGCCCCAGCACAGGATCGACGCGACAATCAAGCCGATCATGACCAGCTTGACCATCGGCGAGGCCACCAGAAACAGGTTGAACAATCCGAACTGGTCGGTCTGCGCCGCAATATCCCCCACTTTGACTTCCATATTCTGCCTGCTCTAATTCACGCGCCCGCCCGTTCGGACAACGGTTAGCTGATTCTCAAGGATTTAGCGGGCTTCAAGAGCCTGTTTACTGTGTCGAAACTGCGGCACTGAAAACCGCACAAATGTCTCACTCGTTTCCATCAGCACTCAACGCTGCTTTGGTTAACAGAAGGTTACCGTTGATGCCATCGCTGTAGTCACGCTTGTGACATCGCGTACATCATTTCAGGTGGAATCCGTTGTGGCCGCCCGGCGTCGTTGACAACCGCCAGTGTCACTTGTGCGTCAAACAACACCCGGTCTGCCAGTTTCACGGCCTGCGCCAGCATCAGTTTTGCACCCGATGACCGCTTGAGGCAGGTCTCGACACGCACCACATCATCAATCCGCGCTGATGCCCTGAAATCGCACTCCATGCGCCGCATCACGAAATGCACCCCTTGCCCGGCAAGGTCTGTGTGGTAAACACCTGCCAGGCGCAGCATGTCCGATCGCCCGCGCTCGCAGAATTTCAGATAATTGGCGTGATAGACGATGCCTGAAAAATCAGTGTCCTCGAAATACACCCTGATATCGAGGTGATGCACGCCGTCTTTGACATGGCCGGACAAGCTCATGAGCTGTCGTCATCCTCGAACAGTTCCACCTGTCTGGTCACCAACAAATCAGGCGTGGCAAGCCCCAGATGCTTGAATGCATGCGGTGTCAGGATACGACCGCGCGGGGTGCGGTTCACAAAGCCCTGTTGAATAAGATACGGTTCAATGATCTCTTCAATGGCATCGCGCGGTTCGGACAACGAAGCCGCAATAGTTTCGATCCCCACCGGCCCGCCGCCGAAATTTAGCGCGATGCATTTCAGGTAGCGATGATCAAGTGCATCCAGCCCCAGAGAATCCACTTCCAGCCGCCGCAGGGCCTTGTCGGCCGCCTGCCGGTCAACCTGCACCGTCCCGTCCACGGATGCAAAGTCGCGCACCCGCCTTAACAACCGGCCGGCGATGCGCGGTGTGCCGCGGGCGCGTCGCGCGATCTCAAGCGCACCGTCTTCGGTCATGGCCAGGCCGAGCACTCTTGCGCCTCGCGTCACGATATCGAGCAGTTCATCTTCTTCATAAAAGTTGAGCCGGACCGGAATGCCGAACCTGTCCCGCAACGGTGTGGTCAAAAGCCCGGTTCGCGTCGTCGCGCCGACCAGCGTGAATTTCGCCAGGTCAATGCGCACCGAACGCGCTGCCGGCCCCTCCCCGATTATCAGGTCGAGCTGAAAATCCTCCATCGCCGGATACAATATCTCTTCCACCGCCGGGTTGAGCCGGTGAATTTCGTCGATGAACAATACATCGCGGTCTTCCAGATTGGTCAGAAGGGCTGCCAGATCGCCGGCCTTGGCGATGACAGGACCTGACGTGGCCTTGAAATTCACGCCCAGCTCGCGCGACACAATCTGCGCCAGCGTGGTTTTGCCGAGGCCCGGAGGACCGGCAAACAGCACATGGTCGAGCGCCTCGCCACGGTTGCGGGCAGCTTCAATGAATACCTTCAGATTGGACTTGGCCTGCCGCTGACCGATGAATTCATCCAGCACCTGCGGTCTGAGGTGTGTGTCAATCTCGTCCTCGCCGCGCTTTTCGGGCACTATCAAACGGTCGTTCACCGCGCCAACTCCTTCAGGCCCAGCCGAATCAGGGTTTCAGTTGCAGCTTCTTCGCCCGCCTCACGCATGGCCTTAGAAATAGCCGCGCCTGCCTGAGATTGCCCGTAGCCCAGATTGACCAGCGCCGAGACGGCTTCTGCCGCCGCAGTCGGTCGTGGTGCGTCAAGGGCGCCGGATACTGCCGCCAGGGCTGCATCGCCGCCGGTAAATGCCGGTGCTTTGTCTTTCAGTTCGGTGACGATGCGCTGTGCCAGTTTCGGCCCCACGCCATTGGCGCGGCCCACCATCGCCTTGTCGCCCAGGGCAATGGCGTTGGTCAGCTCTGCTGTTGTCAGGGTGGACAGCAGCGCCAGCGACACCTTGGTCCCGACACCTTGCACATTGTCCAGCAGACGGAACCAGCCACGTTCGCCTTCAGTGGCAAACCCGACCAGCCGGATGGAATTTTCCGACACCAGCATCTCGGTGTGCAGCACCGTGGCCTCGCCGACCGATGGCAACGCGGCCAGCGTCTTGGCCGAACACGCCACGTGATAACCCACACCGCCTACATCCAGGATGACATGATCGTCGCCATAGTCATCCACGATACCCTTCAGTCTGCCGATCATCCTGCCGCCCTCAATGCCGCTGCCAGCGACGCCGGTCCGCGATGTTGTGCATGACATATCGCGATTGCCAGTGCATCGGCTGAGTCAGCCGAATCCGGTGAGCACCTGGGCAGCAGGATTTTCACCATCGCCTGTATCTGGTGTTTGTCGGCATGGCCTGACCCGACCACGGTTTTCTTCACCAGGTTTGGCGCATATTCAGCCACCTGCAGTCCCGCCTGGGCCGGCACCAGCATGGCGATGCCGCGGGCCTGACCCAGCTTCAGTGTGGCGCGCGCATCCTTGTTGACAAAGGTCTCCTCGACCGCCGCTTCATCGGGTTGATATCGGCCGATGACCTCTGTGAGCTGGTCGTACAACTGCAGCAATCGATCCGCCAGCAAGCCGTTTGCATCGGACTTGATGGTGCCGTCGGCCACCCAGGACAGCCGTGTGCCCTGCGACGTCACAATGCCCCAGCCGGTGTACCGCAACCCCGGATCAATGCCAATAATGCGAATCGCCTGTGTCATGAAAACCACCCTACGCGGCCTGTGGGCCGGGAGGCAAACCGGTCTTGCAGCAATCTGGGTTCGCTCAGACCTGTGTGGCTTGCAGCCGTCAGGCAAGCATTCGCACTTTCGGCTCCCTGTTCCAGTGACGCGCCGAGGCCAGCTTGACGAAGTCAGCGTCCAGCCCGGTAATGCCCTCGTCGGGCATCACGCCGGCTTTCTTCATGAGCGCAGTTGCGTTGTCATCACTCCCGATGGTTTTCAGGTGGCCGAAAGCATCCATGACGAACTGCACAGCCGCTCCGTCGCCGCACAGCTTCTCGGCACTCTCTTTGGTCAGGACCAGCCCAACCGCATCCAGCAGCACGGACGGTGTTCCGGCCAATTGACCATCGGCCTCCAGCGTACCACCCTTTACCTTGATGCCGCCCACCTTGGGCGCTACCAGCATGATCGAGCCGCCGGCTTTTTCGACGGCCTTTGTCAGCGTCCGGATTTGCGCCAGGTCAGACCCCTCATCGAACAGGATGCCAACCTTGCGGCCTTGCAGGGGTGGTTGACCCTTGCGTTGAATTGACAGGGCCGGGGATGGTTCCGCCTTGTACGATTCCCGCGCAACCTCGGCTGCCTTCGGCAAATCCATGGCGAGCCCTGCCGCGCACCGCGCCGCGAGGTCTTCGTCAACGTTCCGAAGCCGTGACAGCACGTTGGTTCTGACATGTTCGAGGGTGCATTTGGACAGTTCGAACACGATTGCCGACGCCATATGGGCCTGCTCGTTTTCAGTCTGGGAGGCGTAGAACTGCCTTGCCTGGCTATAGTGGTCGGCGAACAGTTCAGAGCGCACCCGTAGAACGCCGTCTTCATTGTCCGGCGTGTCCTTTGTCCGGAAGCTGGAAAATCCGATGGCGGGAGCCTCACGCGGCCCCGTTGGCTCACCTGCGTGCGCCAGCGAGTTGGGTTCATAGTTGGCGCGCCCGGTCGGCACATTGGTCTGCATCATGCCGTCGCGCTGGAAATTCTGGAACGGACAGCGCGGCGCATTGATCGGTATCTGGTGGAAATTGGTGGTTCCAAGGCGTGATTTCTGAGTGTCCATATAGCTGAACAACCGGCCCTGCAGCAGGGGGTCATTGGTAAAATCAATGCCAGGCACAACATTGGTCGGCAGAAACGCCACCTGTTCCGTTTCGGCAAAGAAATTGTCCACATTCCGGTTGAGGGTCATGCGGCCGATGATGTCGACTGGCAGGTCTTCTTCCGGAATCAGCTTGGTCGCGTCCAGAACGTCGTAGGGTTGGCTTTCTGCCCATTCCTTGTCAAACACCTGAATACCCAGGTCCCAGGAGGGATAATCGCCTGCCTCAATAGCTTCATACATGTCACGACGATGGAAATCCTGGTCTGCCCCGGCAATCTTGACGGCTTCGTCCCACAGCGTCGATTGCACGCCGAGAGTGGGCCGCCAGTGAAACTTCACAAATTTTGCTTCACCGTCCGCGTTGACGAAGCGGAACGTGTGGACACCGAAGCCCTCCATCATCCGCAGTGAACGCGGCAGGGTTCTGTCAGACATCGCCCACATGATCATGTGCATGCTCTCGGGCATCAACGAGACGAAGTCCCAGAAAGTATCGTGCGCAGTCGCTGCCTGCGGGTAACCGCGATCCGCTTCCTGTTTCACACTGTGAACCAGATCTGGAAACTTGATGGCATCCTGGATGAAGAAAACCGGGATATTGTTGCCCACCAGATCCCAGTTGCCTTCGTCTGTGTAGAATTTGACGGCGAATCCGCGAACATCGCGCGGCGTGTCAATCGACCCCGCGCCGCCGGCGACAGTCGACAACCGTGTAAACACCTCAACCTTGTTGCCCTTCTGTTGAAACAGGCTGGCCCTGGTCAGTTCCGGTATCGCCCTTGTGCATTCGAATACGCCGTGCGCACCGGTACCGCGCGCGTGAACAATGCGCTCGGGAATGCGTTCATGGTCGAAGTGAAAAATCTTCTCGCGCAGGACAAAATCTTCCAGCAGCACCGGGCCCCGGTCGCCGAACTTCAGACTGTTCTGGTTGTCAGAAATCGGAACGCCATGATTGGTGGTCAGCACTGATTTTCCATGGGCTTTCGGATCAACACTCTGGTGGGTTTCCCCACCAGTACCCACAGATGTATCGAGCTTTGCAGTGCCCGTTTTCGGAGTTTTGCTGCTGGAATCCGTGTTTTTGCCGGGAGGTGTTGCTTTTGACATGACGAGAGCACCTTGAATAAGGGTTAGAGGACGATTTGGCGTGAACGCAACTACGCGTCCGGATTGGCTTTGCTATCTACGTTTGAACGCTCACAAAGCGGTTTGGTTGCGCCTTTGTACGGTATCCGTTCGAAAATTTTTTCAGGCGGAACCATAACGCCCATGTGGCGTTGCGAGCCTGGTGAACCACGGATACCAAAGGCGATTGGCCTCATGGAATCCCGGCAGCATTTCCGTCACCCAAGGATCGTGTCTCATGTCTTATTGCCAAGTGGATGAGTTTTCTGTTGCTGTGGTAGGTGCCGGGCCTACCGCGGTCTACTTTCTGAACGAGTTCATGAAACAGGTCCCAGGCTGCTCGATCACCTTCTTCGAAGCAGGTGAGGAAGCCGGCAGAGGGATGCCGTACGCCAGTTCGCTCAATGACGACGGCATGCTGTCAAATATTGCCAGTATTGAAATTCCACCGCTACGCCAGACCCTGTCGCAATGGCTGTCAGGCCTGCAGGAAAACATCCTCGAAGAAATGGAGGTCAACCGGAACGACATCGACGAGCGCGAGTTTTATCCCCGTGTCGTACTGGGCCGCTTCTTCGCAGCCCAGTTTGCCATGCTGGTGGCGGCGGCGGAAGTGCAAGGCTTCAAGGTGGGTGTCTGGGACCAAACCAGGGTTCTGGACATCAGCCCGTCCGGCAACAATGTCGTAGTCAGATACCAGACTCGCACGAACGGTATATGTCTCAAGAATTTCGACACCGTGATCATCGCGACGGGCCATACGTGGCCTGGTGTGCACGAAGACCAGGCAGGTGTTTACCATTCCCCCTACCCGGCATGGCGCCTGGACGACATTCAGAACTGCTCTGTGGGCATTGTCGGTACCGGCCTCAGCGCGATTGACGCGGTTTACAGGATTGCGACAAACCACAGCGAGTTTTGTCAGTCCAAACAACCCGACCGGCTCACCTACAAGCCCGGCAGGTTTGCCGATAATCTGCATATCACGATGATGTCGCGAAAGGGCCTGCTGCCGGAAGCTGACTTCTATTGCCCGTTGCCGTATGAACCATTGGACATCTTTTCCGAGACCGCGCTGCACGAAATGGTGGACCAGGGCAGTGATCAACTGCTGGACAAGGCATTTGCGTTGTTCAAACAACAGCTCGCCGATGCAGACCCGGATTATGCCGTCGATATCCAGCTGTCTGAATTATCTGTCGAGACTTTCCAGTCAGCCTATTTCCGGGCGAGACAGGCAAGCGGGCCCTTCGAATGGGCAGAGCACAATCTGGATGCGGTGCTTGCCAATAACGATGAACAAAACACTGTTGCGTACCAGTACACGATATTGCGGTGCCATGAACCCTTCCAGGACTTGCTGGAGCATATGAGCGATGAAGATGCAGAACGCTTCAACACGCATCTGAAGGATGTGTTCGTTGATAATTATGCAGCCGTTCCCGCTGAATCGATCATGCGCCTGCTGGCACTGCACAAGGCCGGCAAGCTCGACGTCATGGCTCTGGGAACAGACTACGAAATCAAACCGCGTAAGCCCCGCGCCGGCACCCGGGTCTTTTACAATCAAAAGCAGAAGATGTTTGACGCGTTGGTGCATGCAGTCGGTCAACGACTGTTGACCATCGATCAGTTGCCTTTTCCTTCACTTGTGGCCGGATTGTTGCCCCGGGCCGGCAAGGCCGGATGGTCTGCAACGGGCAGAAATTTGCCTCACCAGGCCCGGTATCTGGAGACCGACGAGCATTACAGGATAGTGGCAGACACCATTGGTACCGCGCCAGTATTCTGCGTGGCAGCCCCATTCCTGTTGGCAGACAGACCTTTCATTCAGGGCATAACCGCATCGGCTGAAATGGCTGACGCCGTGGCGAGTGGGCTTGCCGACGTGATACGGCATCGAACCCTTGGTGTGACAGCGTCAGCCGATCCAGTTGAGCAATTGCTGCAAACATTGCGCCAGCAATAATTTGCAACAAAATTCCGATGTTGCGGAACCCGGCGGGCTTGAGGGTGTTGTTACTTCGACACATGAAATGATGATTGTCAGTTACGATCATGGTCGCAAACACAACTCCCACCAACCCAAACTGGAGACACCAAAATGAAAACCCTGGCAGACGCTTTTGAACACACCCTGCAGGACATTTACTATGCCGAAAACGCGCTGACAAAAGCACTCCCGAAAGTGCAGGAAGCAGCCAATGGCAAAAAGCTGAAAGACGCCATAGCCGAGCATCTGGAAGAGACCAGGCAGCAAATCAAGACTCTCGACAAGGTGTTCAAGTCGATCGGCAAGCAAGCATCCGGAGAAAAATGCGATGCAATTGAAGGTCTGATCAAGGAGACCGACGGCATAATCGAAGAAGCCAGTGGCGTCGCGAAAAATGCCGCATTGATCGGCATTTGCCAAGCGGTTGAGCATTATGAAATTGCCCGCTACGGCACACTGCGGGAGTGGGCCAAAGTACTCGGGCACGAAGAGGCACACGACCTTCTGAGCAGCATCCTTGACCAGGAAAAAGCAGCCAACAGCAAGCTGACAAACCTCGCAGTGTCGGAGATCAACAAGGAGTAGCCTGTCAGCAATCAGCCGCAATGGTCTGTTGCATATGACAGACTGTAGTCAATCACCTTCATCCGATCATATAATACCAAAGGAACTGACTATTGACCCATTTGACCGATTTTTCGCGTTTGCTGGCAAGGCATGCTTCGCGCCGTGGTCTGGTTGACCACAAGGGGAGCATAACGCAGTCCAGCGGGCGCGAAAAACTGGCCTTCGGTGGGCCAAATCCGTCCATGTGGTGCGTTGTGCGGTGCTTGCGAGATGCACCGCATCGCGCTGCGCGCCGCGCCTGCCAGAATGAACGGATTTGACGCCATCAAATGAGTTAATAGTCAGTTCCTTTGGTATAACACCATATGATCGGATGATGTTTCACGTGACCTGTTCACTTTGCATCCGCATCTACAATTGTAATGTGTGAAGCGTCCCACATTGCCGGGCACACTTCGGCCTCAGCCGAACCATGACGCAACTGGCGGCAGGCTCCCACAGGTATCCCGGGAACATGCAGGGTGGTGTTTGTGAACATGGCTCCGCTTTGAGGTGGTAATGTTGCAAAAACACCATCAAGTGACAACGCTACATCACATGGCACGAACACACTTGCACCACCTACTCCGGTATCAGTGAGCGGATGGCCGACCGGCACTCCGACGGCACCTATCGCGCACACTACGGTTTGCAACTCTACGGCGCGCGATCTGGCACAACCAAATACGCGATTGTATCCGGTTATCATATCTGTCTTTGCAGGGATAAGGATCAGGTCGAGGTCCATACTGCCCAGTATGGACCATAGCGAAGTGAACTCACTGTCGAGACAGATGATCACTGCTATCCTGAGGCCCTTCCAGTGAATGACATTGATGGATGTTCCTGCAACCGTTTTCCCACCCGCTCCCGCTGCCTCGAGCGGGGTTAAACTGAGTTTGTCTTGTATATGCCGTTCGCCATCCGGTGTAAGCAGCCATGCCCGGTTGTAGAAACCCGCTGCGATGTCGCCGGGTACGACGGGGAAAGGTATCGTTCCTGGCAACAGTGAAACCGAATAAGCGCTGCTCAGTTTGGCCATTTCCTCCAGAGCATATGTCCCGGTATCATGAAGCCATGCCAGTGAATTTTCGGCTGGAAGGTCGAGCGGCGCAAAAGACAACCACTGCGCACAGGCGAATTCTGGGAGAACCAGCATATCAGCGCCAACGTGCGAAGACGCCGCCAACCGCTCTTCAAGTCTGGCGAGCCAGCTTGCGAGATCTGGTAGTGCGGGTTCCAGGTTGACGGCCCAGAGGTCCAAGGATACGGTTTTCATCTGCTTTCCTGGATCAGTTAATGTTAGATGGGCAAAGTAACCCAATGACCCTCGTGTAGGCAATGTGTTGGCTTATAGACTGACTCACCCCTGCTGTCTCCAAAACAACTAAGCCTTGTAGCTGCAATCAAATCTGCTCCATTGAAAACGGCGATCTTCGAAAGGCGCCATCCCTTCATGCCGATCAACCCCTTACGGTCGGTGCGCAGCGAGTTACATCGGTCTTTGTCTACAGCACCCCGGCCTGAAATGGTGCAGTGCGCACAATGGCAATATTGGATATATTGTAATCGGGGACCATTTCTACAAATCCAGCATTAGGGAGCCAGATAAATGTTGGAATTCGTGACCAAAGTAGACTTAGTCGACGCCATCGGTATTCTGGGTGTTTCTTTGTATCTGGGGTCCTATGCCGCGCTGCAGACCGGCTTCCTGCGCGGTCAGGGCTATCTCTATCCGGCAATCAACATGGCTGCTGCCGCGTGTGTTCTCATCTCCCTGATGCAACAGTTCAATCTGTCCTCCGCGATCATCCAGATTTCATGGATCGTCATCAGCCTCATCGGCATTGTGCGCATGTACTACGTACAATCGCGGTTGAGTTTCAGTGACAATGATCTGCTGTTCATGGGAGATGTGCTTACCGGCCTGCCGCGCCAGCGCGCCCGGACCCTGCTCGATACCGGCATGTGGATGACCGCCCCACCCGGCACCGTGCTCACCCGACAAGGTCAGGTTGTGAACGATTTGTGCTATCTCGCCTCCGGTTCAGCTGAGGTCATTGTTGACGGCAAGGCGATTGCAACCACCAGGACAGGAGCAGTGATCGGCGAGGTGACTTACAGAACCGGCGGCCCCGCCACGGCAACCGTGCAGGTAACAGAGCAGATGCAGATCCTTCGGTTCAACACCGACAGGCTGCGCGTTTTCGTCCAGAAGAACGACGACATCGCTGCGATACTCGAGCAAAATCTGGCCAATCATCTGCGATCCAAACTGGTTGCCATGTCAAAAACAGCCAGCCGGGAACCGGCAGCGGGTTCAGCAGAGCGGGCAGCAGGATAAGTTGACTCATGCCGGATGTGATCGACGCTGCTGCCTCAACAATGAACGGCACTTGAAACACACCCGTCATAGCCGGTGAAGCGTATGGCATTGTGTGCTTCATCAAAGCTGCGGCTCGGATTGCGAAAGGTCAGGGTCACGGCCGGCGGTTCTTGCCCTTACCACGTTCCGGGATCTCGGCGAGTTTGACCTGGTGGCCAACGATTCTTGCCGATTTGGGAGAGCTGTTTGGCTCTCGAGCGTCCTGCTTTCGCAATTGCTGTGCATCAGTCCTTTCGCCACCGCCAAAGGTTGTTTCGAGGAGGGATGAGCCGTGCCCGGATCGTGAGTTGGCGACCGGCTCGATACTTTCCTGCGTAATCACCCGTTCATGCCGTTCGTCGTCATTGCGGATGCGATACTGAAGGGAATCGCCACGCGGCGGCAATGTGGCGGTAACGTGGTATATGTCGGAAGACAGTGTCGAGCCTCCGAGTCCGCCTCTCATTCTCACGGCCTGGCCGATTGCGAACTGATGGGTTGCTTCGTCGCCCCGGACCGGCCGGGCAGTGGGTGGTGGATTGTTTATGGTGGTCACGGTTTTCAGTTGTCCTTATCCAGGGCGGCATCCAGGGCCGCCAGGTTGATTGAGACCATCCGGTGCGTCAAACCTGTCACTAGGCAAGCCGGAAAGTCCCGTTAATCTGCTTCTCGTCATGGTCAATGCGATTGGCCGCAATTCCTTAATCCTGGCTAACTCGACCGCAGACGAAATATGCACTGCGGTCTGTCTGGTGCGGCTGATCAAAGCTGATACCTTGCAAGCCCGCCCGGCGCCTGACGAGAACGACAGCGTTTCCCCGTGTGCAGCAGCACGCGGAGTGAAACGGTCGCAAAATCCAAATGACCTGAACATACAGGTAAGTCGGAAGATCGCATAGCCAATGGCGACTGTAAACCTACTCGCGATAGATCACCACTCGCAGTGCCCAATTCAAATCATCCGAAAAACCAAGCGAGCTATCGAGGTACTGTGTGCAGCGAGGCAAAATTCTGCACCCGATCATGAGTGCCGGTCCCAATACAGCTTAAGCTCCATCATGCCACATCCTGAATGGAGGAAACCTGCTCATACCAATGGCCCCGAATAACTGTTACTTACGCCAGGTCTCGGGCTTGCTGTACCCGCAGTGAGGTTGAGGATAAGCCGGTTCTCAACATTGAGCCTGACACCTTTCAATCAACCGATGCGCGCATGGACCGACAACGGCAACCCCACACTCTGGCATGTACAGAGTACACTTCGATCTGCTGATCGGCAGCGAGTTTAAGGCGCGACAAAGCGGTTGTCCGGAATGACCCCAATCGGGGTCAGTTCCACCAGAAAGTCGTCGTGACCCAGGCCTGCCACCATGATGGACGTGCTTGCGGGCGCATTTTTTGAATCAAAGAACTCGCCTCGCACCTGTTGAATCAGCGGCAATTGTGATCTGTGTGTATAGTAGGTTGTTACCGCCACAAGATCATACAGCCCACCGCCTACAGCGGCCAGAACCCGTTCAATGTTGCGAAAGCACTGGCGGGTCTGTTCTGCAACATCGCCTTTGCCGACAATCTGCTCGTGCTCGTCCCATGCCACTTGTCCGGTAAAGTGGATCACCCTTCCCTCCGGCTGCACCACGCCCATGCTGAGCCCGCGTCCGCGAGGCGACCACACGCCGGGTGCGTCAAGTATGGTTTTCATTGCCTGGCTCCATCATCAAGTTGTGCTTTTATCCATGCTGCGAAAGCCTGCGCTGCCTCGCCTGCCGGTCCGGTATTATTGACCCGCATGAAATAGCTCCATCTGCTGGGAATCGACAGGGCAAACGGCTTGACCAACTGGCCGCTGTCCAGGGCCGCACGGGCGGTCAGCGCATCGCCCAGGGCAACCCCGTGCCCCGAGGCCGCCGCCATCTGCACCATCGGCATGTCCGAAAACACCAGCCCGGCGCGCGGGTCAACCTGGGTCGCGCCTGCCGCATCCAGCCAGCGCTGCCAGTCCACATGCGTGACCAGATGCAACAGCCGCACCCGTTTCAGGTCCGACGCCTTGCGCAGGCCCGGTTCGGCACTCAGCGTGGACGGCGCGCACACCGGAAACAGCGCCACCTGCGCCAACAGGTCTGCGGTGTCACGCAGATGCGCTTCGGCGCCGAACGCCACCTGCACATCTGCGGTTTCATCCGCAATGTCACCCAGCACGCGCGCCGCAGCAAGATGAACGGTGATGTCGGGAAACTGATCCGCAAATGAACCAATCCGGTCGGCCAGCCAGAAGGTGCCAAACCCCGGCGGGACAACCACTTTCAACTCACCCGACACTGCCGGTTCATCGGCAGCCGCGCGCGACATGATATCCAGCGCGCGCCGGGCTTCGCGCGCATATCGCTTGCCGCGAACCGTCAGCCGGATACCGCGGCCATCCGGCTCGGAGACGGCAAATCCCAGATCATCCTCAAGCCGACGCAGCATGTGGCTGACAGCCGAACGCGTCAGCGACATTTCGTCGGCAACCGCGCCGGCGGATCTCAATCGATCCAGCGCTTCAAGCGCCCGCATGGCCTTTACCGGCGGCAACCGATTGAATCTGCTCACGCACCCCTCCAGATTGACAAATATCTCTCAACAATAGTGTAAGTAATTTCACTTGTATGTTAAAATTTGTCACATCATCATGGAACCTTGACCCAACCGAAACGAGAGCCGGATGTGATGGACGCTGAATTTTCCCGCCGCAAGCTGCTGCAACGTGATCATCTGCGCGCCCTGTATGAGCGTTCCGACCTGCGCGGCCTGGTGCAGGCAGGATCGCATTTCAGCGCCATTGCATTCAGCGGCTACCTGCTGTGGCAGAGGTTGGGCAGCTGGATGGCGGTGCCGGTGTTCATGGTCCACGGCATCCTGATGAATTTCCTGTATGACGGAAAGCACGAGCTCAGTCACGGCACGGTATTCAAGAACAAGTGGCTCAACGAGTGGCTTGGTCGGGTAATCGGCTTTGCGATGCTCTATCTGCGTGATTTCGACAAGATCCAGCATTTCGCACATCATCAATACACCCAGA
>JBDNEZ010000392.1:0-3428 GCA_041690095.1 Anderseniella sp. | reverse complement strand
CAGCAAGGTCACTGTTCGCAAGGTACGCAACACAACTGTTGGCATGACGGCAGTTCGCCATCTGCTTGCAGTTTCGGACAATTGCGCGTCCGCATCTCGCAACCACTCAGACAACCATCTGCCCGAACGGTCTGATGACCCCCATGTCATCGAAAACAAATCATGAAGGATGAGCCTTACTAACCGGTAAACACGGCGAACATCGGGCTGTGTCTCTGGGCGAAGTTTGATTTTTATATTGCACTGCACAAAAAATACTTGACAATAAATGGTGCAGTGCATATATCTGCGTCATCCGAAGAGTTCGGGGTCATACAAACCAAGGATTTAAATCATGTTCAAATCATTCGAAGATATGCAGACCGCCAGCAAACAGGGCCTTGAAGCCTACGTCGCCAGCGCCACCGCTTTCAACAAAACTTTTCAGTCACTTGCTACCGAAGCTGCTGAATTCACCAAGAAGTCAATTGAAGACACAGTTGCACTGACCGAAAAGGTTGTTGCTTCCAAGTCTGTCGAAAAGGCAGTTGAACTGCAGCAGGCGCACGTTACCAAGTCTTATGAAGGCTTGATGGCGCAGGCCAACAAGATGAACCAGTTTTACATGGATGCTGCCAAGGACGCCTACAAGCCGCTTGAAGCACAGATCGAAAAGTTTGCCCCAAAGGCAGCCAAGTAAGTCACGCCAAAAACCGGGGGAGCAGTATCGGGGGAGCAGTCTCCCGGTCGACTCTGCGAATGCCAACCGTCTGACATGCTGTGTCAGGCGGTTTTTTGTGTCTGATTTTGGCTGCATTATTTCTGTAGACAGGAAAGTTTACAGCAAGCCCTCGTAACTCACCCCTTGACGCCTATATGCTAGGGTAGAGATGATTGCTTTGTCCGAAGGATATGATCCTGTTTATGAGTTCATCACCTAATGTCCTGTTTAAGCGAATATGGTTTTCTAGATGTCGATTTATCTGTCTGACAAAGACAAAAACAATGATGATGAAGGCGGCGGAGATGGCCAGACCGGCGTCATCACACGCGAGCAGGTCAAAACCAAGAAGCCCAGCATGTACAAGGTGCTTCTTTTAAACGATGATTACACGCCCATGGAATTCGTGGTGCACGTGCTGGAAAGGTTCTTCAGCAAAAACCGGGAACAGGCTACCGTGGTAATGTTGCATGTGCATCAAAAGGGTGTCGGTGTGTGTGGGGTCTACACCTACGAAATCGCAGAAACCAAAGTTACACAAGTCATGGATTTTGCCAGGCAGCATTCGCATCCGCTGCAGTGTACCATGGAAAAGGAATAGGAGCCTCTCGTGCCCACATTTTCCCGAAGTCTCGAACAGGCACTGCACAGGGCGTTGGCCCTGGCCAGCGACCGCAGTCACGAGTATGCCACGCTTGAGCATCTCTTGCTGGCATTGGTGGATGACAAGGATGCAGCCTCGGTCATGCGGGCGTGCAGCGTTGATGTGGACCAGTTGCGCCGCAGCCTTGAAAACTATGTCGATAACGATCTTGCAAGTCTGGTGATGGCAACCGGTGACGATGCCAAACCGACAGCCGGTTTTCAGCGTGTGATCCAGCGTGCAGTCATTCATGTGCAATCATCCGGGCGCGAAGAGGTGACCGGAGCCAATGTACTTGTTGCAATTTTCGCAGAACGCGAAAGCCACGCCGCCTACTTCCTGCAGGAACAGGACATGACGCGCTACGATGCTGTCAATTTCATATCGCACGGCATTGCCAAGAAGCCCGGACTGTCAGAAAGCCGCTCTGTGCAGGGAGCCTCTTCCGATGACGACAGCGAAGACAGCGAAGACGTAATCGATGGCGAAAAATCCGGTGATGCACTGGACAATTTCTGCGTCAACCTCAACCAGAAGGCGATTGACGGCAAGATTGACCCATTGATTGGTCGTGAGGCCGAGGTCAACCGGACAATCCAGGTGCTGTGCCGCAGATCCAAGAACAACCCGCTGTTTGTTGGTGACCCCGGCGTGGGTAAAACGGCAATTGCGGAAGGTCTTGCGCGCAAGATCGTGAAGGGCGAAGTACCCGAAGTTCTGAAAGACTGCACTATTTTCCAGCTGGACATGGGTGTACTGCTGGCCGGCACACGCTATCGCGGCGATTTCGAAGAGCGTCTCAAGGCTGTGATCAAGGAGATCGAAGAGTATGATGGCGCCATCATGTTCATCGACGAAATCCACACCGTCATCGGGGCAGGTGCCACTTCCGGTGGTGCCATGGATGCGTCCAATCTGCTTAAACCCGCCTTGTCGGCAGGGTCGCTGCGCTGCATGGGGTCTACAACCTACAAGGAATACCGTCAGCATTTCGAGAAAGACCGGGCATTGGTACGCCGATTCCAGAAGATCGATGTCAAGGAACCGTCTGTTCCCGATGCGATCAAGATACTCACCGGTCTGAAGCCGTATTTCGAGGACTTCCACAAGGTTCGCTACACCAATGATGCAATCAAGTCAGCGGTGGAACTGTCCAGCCGCTACATTAATGATCGCAAGCTGCCGGACAAGGCCATCGACGTCATCGATGAAACCGGTGCTTCGCAGATGTTGCTGGCTGCAGACAAGCGCAAGAAAACCATTGATGTCAAAGACATCGAGGACGTAATCGCAACCATGGCGCGCATCCCGCCCAAATCAGTGTCCAAGAACGACAGGGAATTGCTCAAGGATCTCGATACCGAGCTGAAACGGGTCGTGTTCGGACAAGACGACGCTATTGGTGCGCTGTCATCTGCAATCAAGCTGTCGCGGGCAGGGCTGCGCGAACCTGAAAAGCCGATCGGGTGTTATTTGTTCTCCGGTCCGACCGGGGTCGGGAAAACCGAAGTGGCCAAGCAACTGGCAGCCGTGCTGGGTGTCGAGATGCTGCGCTTTGACATGTCTGAATACATGGAGCGGCATTCGGTTTCCCGCCTGATTGGGGCTCCTCCAGGCTATGTCGGCTTCGATCAGGGTGGTTTGCTGACCGACGGCATTGATCAGCATCCTTACAGCGTGCTGCTGCTGGACGAGATTGAAAAAGCTCATCCCGACCTGTTCAATATATTGCTGCAGGTCATGGATCACGGCAAGCTGACCGATCACAACGGCAAGTCCATCGACTTCCGCAATGTGATCCTGATCATGACCACAAACGCAGGTGCCGCCGATCTGGCCAAGTCGGCGTTTGGCTTTACCCGCTCCAAGCGCGAAGGCGATGACAGCGAAGCCATAACCAAGATGTTCACGCCGGAATTTCGCAATCGCCTTGATGCGACTATTGGATTTGGGCATTTGCCGCAGGAAGTTGTGCGCATGGTGGTGCAGAAATTCGTACTGCAACTGGAAGCCCAACTCGACGAACGCCAGATCAATATTGAACTGTCTGACGAGGCGGCTGACTGGCTTGCCCGGGAAGGCTAT
>JBDNEZ010000391.1:0-6238 GCA_041690095.1 Anderseniella sp. | reverse complement strand
CCTGCGGCTGCGCTCCGCGAGGGCGCGCTTCGCGCGGCGCGCGTTCGCGCTTGCCCCGGCACTTCGTGCCTCGGATTGGCATTCATCACGCTCGTCGTGCCAGGTGCAGTGGATCCGCAGGACAAGCCTGCGGATGACAATAGGTGGGTATGTTGATGTTTTTAAATTGTGTCATCCTTGGGCCTTGTCCCAAGGATCCATGCTGTTGACTGGTTCAATCTTGCCAAACTCACCTCAGCCTATATCCCACCTGGTCACGATCAGCCGATCGTCGAATTTCGCCATGCGTTGGGCGATACCCTCACGGGTAAGTAATCCGGTTTGCGTGTCCAGATAGCTGACTACGGAGCCGGCGTTGCAGGTTGCAGCCTTGAGGGCGTCTTCAATGCTCTCGCCTGCGGTTATCATGCCGGCAAAGGTTGACGCAAATGCATCGCCGGCGCCTGCGGTGCCCGCCACTTCGACGCTGGGCACGGTGCAGTGCCAGATGGCGTCAGCGGTGCCCACATAGGCTCCGTCCGAGCCATTGGTCACCAGCAGCATCTCGACGCCCAGCGAGGTGATGGCGCGGACATAGCTGTCGAACGGCAGATTGAAACCGCCTGCCACCAGGCCCCTGTCGACCAGAGAGTTGGGATTTCCGGCGGGCTTTATGGTGCTGCGCTGATCGGCGGTGCCACCGGCGATGAGGCGGGGCACCAGTTGTTCGGATTCAAGCCGGTTGAGGGTCAGGATCGAAATCCGGTCAAGGCAGCCGAAAAATTCATCGGCGCGTGACGATAACTGCCGCACACCGGGATTGGTGGCAATGCGCGCACCGGCAGCTTTTGCCTTGGCAATCACGTCGGGAAAACAGTCGGCGGACTCATTGGACAATCCGGATATGAACACCAGGTCGCGCTCGAATGCCGCTTCGGCAAGGTCGCCGCTCAGCAGCGCCGTATTGGCACCGCGCGCGGTAAAAATACCGGCATTGTGGGCATGCGACGACAACAACACCGATGATCCGGTGGCCAGGTTTGCATCGCTGATCACAAACTCGCGTGACACACTCTCCTGATCCAGCCGCTCCGCGATATCTTCGGCATTGCGATCGATGCCGGTTTTCACAAGGCTCGCAGTGTCAAACCCCATACGCGACAGGGACACGGCGGTGTTGACGCCGCCGCCGCCAATATGACGGGTTACCGATTCCGCATCGACCTTGCGGCCTTCCTCCACCAGCAGGTACGACGCCTCGGCATTGCGCATGCGCATGTGCTCGATGCGTTCAGGCGCAATGGTGACGATGATGTCGATTACGGCGGAACCGAGGGTGAGTGCCTTGAGTGTCATGTGGTCTGCTTTTTGAGCCGTGAGCCAATTTGCGGCAACAGCTGTCGCCTTATACCAGATCTCAGTAACAGCGACCCATTTCACCGGAGCGATTTTTTCCGCCGGCAAGGCGCGTGTCGTGCCGTGGTACATGTACCACAAGCGGCGCGCAACGTAGCCGACGGTAAAAAGCGCCCGGCCCTTCGGGTGGGTCAGAGCAGTCCTTCGGGTGCGTTGCACTGCTTGCCCGATGCACCACATCGCGCTGCGCACCGTGCCTGCCCGAGTGAACTGCTATGATCCCATGAAATGAGTCGCTGTTACTGAGATCTGGTATTACTCAACATGGCCGCATGACGCCGGGCAGGCAAGGGGCTGGCGCGACATTCGTCATTGTAGCCAGGACAGTAACTACTGATCCGTTTGACCGGGCACCAGCAGAAATCTAGTTGCCGACAATGATCGCACGGAAGTCATTGACGTTGGTGAGCGTTGGCCCGGTCATCACCAGATCGCCGGTGGCGGCGAAAAACCCGTAGGCGTCGTTGTTGGCCAGCATGGCCTGTGCATCCAGGCCCTTGTCACGGGCACGGTTCAGCACATCGGGAAGCACACGTGCACCGGCATTGTCTTCAGACCCGTCAATGCCATCGGTATCAATGGCCACCGCGGACACATTTTTCGCACCCGCAAGGCCAATCGCCAGGGCCAGTGCATATTCGGCATTGCGTCCACCACGGCCATTGCCCTTCAGCGTGACGGTGGTTTCACCGCCTGACAAGATGATGGCGGGACCTTTGGTCTCCAGTGCGACCTTTGCATGAGCGGCACCCACATCGCGAGCCTCGCCTTCAAGGTCATCGCCCAGGTCAATGACATGATAGCCGTGCTCGCGGGCAATACTTGCGGCGGCTTCAATGGACATGCGCGGCGTCGCAATCATGCGGGTGTCGGTTGTGGCCAGCCGGGCATCGCCCGGCTTGGGGGTTTCGGCTGCCTGGGTTTCAAGGAACGCGCGTACCGACGGGGCAACGTCCAGATTGTACTTGTCGAGGATCGCCAGGGCATCGGCACGCGTGGTCGGGTCGGCCACGGTCGGACCGGACGCTACTGTCGAAGGGTCATCGCCGGGCACATCGGATATCAGTAGCGACACCACTTTTGCCGGATAGGCACTGGCCGCCAGCCTGCCGCCCTTGATCGCCGAGAGATGCTTGCGCAGGCAATTCATCTCACCGATGGGCGCGCCGCAGGCCAGCAGCGCTTTGTTGACGGCCTGCTTTTCCGCCAGGCTGATGCCGGCTGCAGGTGCGCTCAGCAATGCCGAACCGCCGCCGGAGATCAGGCACAGCACCAGATCATCCGGCGTCAGGCCCTGCACCAGGGCATGAATACGCGCAGCCGCATCAAAGCCGGCCAAGTCCGGCACCGGGTGGGCTGCCTCGACAATTTCAATATGCTCGCAGGCGCAGCCATGCCCATAGCGGGTCAGCACCAGGCCTTCGAGCGGACCCTGCCAGTTGGCCTCAACCGCAGCGGCCATGGCGGCAGACGCCTTGCCCGCACCGACCACGATGGTTCTGCCCTTCGGTGGTGGCGGCAAATGCGCGGGCAGGCACACAGACGGTTGCGCCGCCGCAATGGCTGCATCACACAAGGCGCCCAGCAGATCCATGTCCCGCATCAGGCAGCCTCGGCTTCTGCAACCGGCATGACCCGGCGGCGGCGTTGCGCCCACCATATAAGGCCCAGCAGCAGCACGGCCGGAATGTAGAAGACTTCTTTTGGTATCCGGTCTGCGGGCATTTCAGCCCGCAGGATCTGTACCGGCTTGTCACCGTAAAAATCGAACATCTGCAACCTGGTAAAAAACGGGGTTCCGGCTATTGGTTCTTCCAGCTTGGCGACATTGCCTTCAGGCACGACCAGAAGGCCGGCCTGTTCCATGCGCCTGGTGCCGTCGCCCGCCGCACCAAGGTCTGCCATCAAGGTGGTTTTGACGATCTTGTCGGCATTGTCGAAATCAGGACCTTCAATGACCAGACGCATAAACCCGCCTTCAGGTTGTTTGGCGGCCAGTTCCACTGCTTCGATGCCGGTTTTCTCATCGTAAGGCGGCTGCACATAATCCAGCCAGAAACCCGGACGGAACAGGGTGAAGGCAATCAGCAGCAGTGCAACGGTTTCCCATATGCGGCTCCTGACCAGCCAGAACCCTTGCGTCGCGGCGGCAAACAGCATCATCGCGGCAGTTGCGACAATGGCGACGAAGATTGCCTTCAGGGGTCCCACATCAATCAGCAGCAACTCGGTGTTGAAGATGAACAGGAACGGCAGCAGGGCAGTGCGAATGTCATAGGTAAAGCCCTGGATACCGGTTTTGATGGGATCGCCGCCGGAAATCGCGGCCGCCGCAAATGCGGCCAGCCCCACGGGCGGCGTATCATCAGCCAGAATACCGAAATAAAACACGAACAGATGCACTGCAACCAGCGGCACGACAAGGCCGGATTGCGCGCCAACTGCAACGATGACCGGCGCCATGAGGGAAGACACAACGATGTAGTTGGCGGTGGTTGGCAGCCCCATGCCGAGGATCAGGCTCATGACCGCAACCAGCAGCAGCATGACGATAAGATTGCCGCCGGACAGGTATTCGATGAACTCGCCAATGACCTGATGCAGACCGGTCAGCGACACGGTGCCGATGATGATACCGGCAACACCGGTTGCAACGGCAATGGCGATCATGTTGCGCGAGCCGGCAATCATGCCGTCCCAGAAATCGACCAGGCCCTGCCTGATGTCGCCTGTCAGATAGGGTGTGCCACGGAAGCTGGACTTCAGTGCATGCTGGGTTACCACGACAAATGTCATGGCCATGGTGGCCCAGAATGCCGACAGCGCAGGCGACAGGCGCTCTACCAGGATGCACCACAGCAGAATGATGATCGGCAGTATGAAATGCAGTCCGGTCAGGGCCACCTCGCCGGGGCGCGGCAACACCAGCATGGGCGAGTTGGGGTCGTCGACCTCGAGATCAGGCCGTTTGGCCGCAATACCGACAAGGATGATATAGGCGATCAGGAACAGTCCCGATCCTGCCCAGACGGTCATGCCGGGAAACGCTGTCTTGACCCAGCCAAGGCCGTAATAAACCGCAACCGCCAGTGCCGACATGGCCAGGAAACCGAACAGCACGCCGATGAGTTTCTGAATCAGGGTGATATGTGACGGCGGCCGCTTGAGACCTTCCAGGCCAAGCTTCATGGCCTCGAGATGCACGATGTAAACCAGTGCAATATATGAAATCGCTGCCGGCAGAACCGCATTCATCATCAACTCCGGATAAGAGATGCCGACAAACTCGGTGATCAGAAACGCGGCTGCGCCCATCACGGGAGGTGTGAGCTGGCCATTGGTGGACGAGGCAACCTCAACGGCACCGGCTTTTTCTGCCGAAAATCCGGTGCGCTTCATCAACGGGATGGTGAACGTGCCGGTGGTGACAACATTGGAAATCGATGATCCGGAATAAAGCCCTGACATGGCAGACGCCACAACAGCGGCCTTGGCCGGTCCGCCGCGCATATGACCCAGCAGACCAAATGCCAGCTTGATGAAGTAGTTGCCGGCCCCGGCTTTTTCCAGCAGTGACCCGAACAGCACGAACAGGAAGATGATCGAGGCAGACACCCCGAGGGCGACGCCAAACACACCTTCGGTCTGCATCCAGAAATGCCAGAGCGCCTTGCTGAATGAGGCACCCTTCCACTGAATTGAATCCGGCAGGTAAGAGCTGTGACCAAAGAACACATAGGAGACAAACACGCTGGCAACGACCAGCAACGGCAAACCCAACGCGCGGTAAACGGCAATTCCCAGCGATGCCAGCCCAAGGGTCGAGGCAATCAGGTCGCCAGTTGTCGGCAAACCGGCACGACTTGCAATATCATCCTTGAAGACCAGCAGGTACAGACAGCTGGACGCCCCGACAATGGCCAGAATCCAGTCATACCAGGGGATAGTGAAACGTGCATGTCCCTTGATCAGGGGGAACGAGAAACTGGCGAGCGCTATGGCGAAAGACAGATGCACGATGCGTGACTGGCCCTCATTGAACACCACATTGATGCCGGTAAGCTGGGTCAGCCAGAACGGCACGCCGGAGGCGATATAAAGCTGAAAACACGCCCAGACAAACGCCAGCAATGCAACGAAGAAACCCAGGGACCCGGTGAGGCTGCGCCCCCCGGTATCAGATGCCGCCGCAATATCGCTAGCGGATTCAACAGGTACAGTGTCCCTGGTACTCATGTCGAAATCCCCTCATGCCCCGGCTTGATCACCGGATCTGAAAATTCACAAATAAATGAGTAAATAAACCGGAAAATGGCGGCGGGGAACACAGTCCCCGCAACGCGTTATTGCAAAAGCCGAGGCGGACTACATCCAGCCGCGTTCCTTGTAGTATTTCACGGCACCATCATGCAGCGGAGCAGACAGGCCATCCTTGATCATCTCTTCTTCCTTCAGGTGAGCGAAGGCAGGATGCAGCTTCTTGAAGTCGTCGAAGTTGTCAAACACTGCCTTGACCAGCGTGTAGACCACATCGTCCGGCACGTCAGCGGATGAAATGAAGGTAGCGCCGACACCGAAGGTAGGCGTGTCATCAGGGTTACCCTTGTACAGGCCGCCCGGCACGATTGCCTTGCGGTAGAACGGATTGTCGGCAACCAGCTTGTCGATGGCAGGACCGTCAACCGGGATCATTTCAATGTCACAGGTCGTGGCGGCTTCGGTGATGGCGGCAGCCGGATGGCCGACCGTGTACATCATCACGTCGATCTTGCCGTCACACAGAGCCTGTGCCATTTCCGAGCCTTTCAGCTCGGCAGGCAGGGCAAGATCACTCATCGTGATG